>CACWWM010000329.1:3065-3806 GCA_902764565.1 uncultured Eubacteriales bacterium | reverse complement strand
CACCGCAGGCAGCGGGCTTCTTTTCTTCGGCGGGCTTGTCGCTCGCGCCGCAGGCAGCGCCACAAGCCGCAGGCGTCCTCTGCGCATTCCAGGAAGCCAGATTCTTCAGAGCCATGTGTTCATCCTCCTTGTCAGATTCGGGAGGCTGTCCCGTGTTTTCACAATACAGGAAAAAAGAAAACAGCACAAGTACGCACCTTTTTGTAACTGCCACACAGTTATAAAAAGGTAACTATGTAATAAAAAAGTGCGTACTTGTTTTTGATATTTCGAGTCTGTTATGCTATGTGCGTCGGCAGGAAAGCCGATGACTTTGCGTGACCATCGAGGGTGTGGGCGCCGTTTACTATGGCCGTGAATACTTCGCATAGGAAGGCATCGTCAATCCTCTGACGGCCGCGCCCTATACGGCTGAAGAAATCGCCGCCATCGTGGATGGCGCTGTGGAAGGCGCTGAAGGCTACACCTTCGATGTGCCTGCCGCCGCGCTGCTGGGTATGAATGGCTTCTGGTATGATGCTGTCGAATGTAATTATGAATGCAATTGGCCAGGACTAACTCCAATCTTGGCTGGTATTGGCTGGGATTATTTTTTTATTTTCAAAAATACTATTCCTTGTCTGAACTTCTTCACGGTTTATCTTAAGGAACCTCTGATTAATTCGCCGGCGCGGCTGGCGGCATCTTTATTGCGATCTGCCGCGCGTGAAAATCTCGATTTAGCGCCACTAAACCTTCGAT
>CACWWM010000329.1:0-3056 GCA_902764565.1 uncultured Eubacteriales bacterium | reverse complement strand
CTCGATTTAGCGCCACTAAACCTTCGATTTTCACGCTTGCATCTCACAAAAAATATGCTCGCCATCCGACCGACTCATTTAATCAGAGCTTCCTTAATGCCATTGCTCCCCCGCGTTCAACTTCTATTTTCGGGCCGGATCCAGCGTTTCCTCATCGCTGCGGGCGTCCCAGTACACGGTGTTGGGCAAAAGCTCCATGCCCTTCACGGCGAACATCTCCTCGATGGTCACGCACAGGAAGCCCTTGTCGGCCAACAGCCCGGGCAGGGTAAGGGCCATTTTGTCCGTGCCGGTATAGATATCGTGGAGCAGGATGATGTCGCCGTCCTTGGCGTTGCCGGCCAGGCGGCGGGCCTCGGCGGCGGGGTCGGTCACCTTGTTGTTTTTGCTCTTGGAGATCACCGACCAGTGAAACAGGGGAATGCCCACGTTTTCATCGATGAACACCTGCTCGTGCCCGCCAGGGGCGCGCATGAGCCGCACGGGCGTGCCGATCCATTTGTACAGTTCGTCGTTCAGTTTGTCCCGGTATTGGATCACCTTGCCCCGGTTTTTGCTGCCGTATACGTGATAATAATTGTGGCTGGCCACGGCAAAGCCGGTGTCGTGCGCCAGCATTACCTCGTTGGGGCAATAATGGATGCGGTCGCCCACGATAAAGAAGGTGGCCGTGGCCCCGCCCGCCCGCAGATTGCGCACCACCCGCATGGTGCGGCCCACCACGGGGCCGTCGTCATAGGTCAGGGCGATGAGGCGGCGGCTGCTGTTATCCGTCTGGCCCAGGGCCTGGGCGGTCATGTGCTCCTTCAGCTCGGTATAGGGAATGCGCACGTGCATCAGCGTGGTTTTATCGGCGTACAGGCTGTCCGCCCGGTAATGGAGCTGCAAAAAGGCCACATTCAGGGTAAACGGCGCGTTTTCCAGGCCGTCCAGGATGGCCTGCAGGGCGGCGGCGTCGGCCTCCTCGGCAGGGAAATAGGCCTTCAGCTGCGCTTCCACCTGCTCCCGCACCAGCCGCATGCCCGCCTCGTCCGCGATCACATCCTCCAGGGTCAGCCGCGCGCCCGTGGCGATATCGTAGGCCCGGGCGTCATAGTCGATATAGGTCTGCTTGCGGTCGTTGCGAATGATGGCGGTGGACAGGAAGCTCATCCAGCTTTTCCCCGTGCGATAAACGGAGGGCTGCACGTCCAGGTACGCGCCCTCGGTGCTGTTGGCGGCTTTCTTGGGCAGCTCCGGCGCGGCGCGCTGGGTCATATCCTCCAGCAGGCTCCGCATCTCCGCGTTCACCGCTTCGTTGGCCGTCTGGGGAAAATAGGTATTGATATACACGCTGTTTTTCAGCTTCTGGCTTTCGGCGGTCTCCGTCACCCGCAGCGTTTCCGGCAGGCTGGTTTCCAGCTCCGCCAGGGCAGGCAGCGGCAGACAGCACAAAATCAAAAACAGGCAAAGAATCTTTCGCATAAGCACCTCGCGCTAAAATGGGTTGCTTTATTATAAAATATTTTCCGAAGTTTTGAAAGAGGCGACGAATGATTTAACAATTGTTTCCGCAAATTTGTTTTTTTAAAAAAATCAAAAATAATTATTGAATTTTCTCTTTCAATCCGGGAGGTTTTCTGATATACTACATGTTGTGGAAGGTTAGCCTGTACAGGCATATTCTTTCGTCGTGGTTGTGGAGGATCACAGCATGAAAAGGACGCATCGCTATCATGGCAGGCCCCTGGAGCAGATGGATCGGGAAGAACTGCGGGAACAGCTGGACTGGAACCGTCAGCGTCTGCTGCTGCGTCTGGGCATGGGCGGCATTCTGGCCCTGACCACCCTGATGGTGCATCCCGTCCTGGGCCTGGTCAATTGCCTGCTGTGCGTCATTCCCTGCTACGAGCCCTGGCAAAGCACCCGCATGCTCGCCCAGCGCCTGGAGTGCCTGCGCATCGAGGGCACCAGCGCCGATCCCTTCCGCCCCAAGCTGTTCCGCACGGAGAAATGGAAGATTGAATAGAGCGGAAATATGCGCAGAATGTTTCCCCGCTTATTCCGTAAAAAAGCCCTTGCCAAATCTGCGCTTCTATGTTATACTTCCAGTTGCGGCTCATGGTTGCGCGCCATGAATCCGATCAAGCATGCGCAGAAGAGGTGAAAACAATGAAGGAAGGCATCCATCCCAAGTACGGCGAGGCGATCGTGCGCTGCGTGTGCGGCGAGACCTTCACGACCGGCTCTACCAAGAAGGAGCTGAAGGTTGAAATTTGCTCCAAGTGCCACCCGTTCTACACCGGCAAGCAGAAGCTGGTGGACACCGGCGGTCGTGTGGATAAGTTCAAGAAGCGCTACGGCGATCTGCTGAACAAGTAAACCATCATCTGGAGGGCGGAAGCCCTCCATTTGGTTTTTATTGGAAATTTCTCATGGAATTTTCATTTGCCTGTATGCAGCAATATGTGTATAATAGGAAGCGGTAAGAGGCATCTTACCGGAAAGGAACATCATTTATTATGGCAGATAAAGCAAAGCGCGTGGATATCGGCGGTCAGGCCGTGCTGGAAGGCGTGATGATGCGCTCTCCGGAATACGTCGCCCTGGCGGTGCGCCGTCCCGACGGCAGCATCGTGGTCAAGCGCGACCCCTATGTGTCCCCCTCTCAAAAGCATAAATGGATGGGCCTGCCCTTCATCCGCGGCGCGGTGAGCATGATCACCATGCTGGGCACGGGCATGAAGACCCTGGAGGAAAGCGCCAAGATGAGCGGTGAAACCGAGGAGGAGCCCACCAAGTTTGAGCTCTGGCTGGCCGAAAAGCTGGGCAAGGGCGTGGATAAAGTGGTGATGGGCATCGCCATCGTGCTGGCTGTGGCCCTGAGCCTGGGGCTGTTCGTATTCCTGCCCAATCTGATCATCAAGGCCTTTCCCGCCAGCGCCACCGGCGGCATGCTGCTGGCCAAAAACCTGGTGAGCGGCCTGGTGCGCACGGCGCTGCTGATCGGCTATATGATCGCCGTGCGCCGGGTGCCGGATATGATGCGCGTGTTCCGCTATCACGGCGCCGAGCAC
>CACWWM010000328.1 GCA_902764565.1 uncultured Eubacteriales bacterium | reverse complement strand
ATGAACGTGATCTGTGTGGACGACGAACCCCTGGCCGTGGAATATACGCTGAAGCAATGCGGACAGCTGCCTGAAATCGACAGGGCGGAAGGGTTTACGGACGCGGAATCCGCCCTGACCTATCTGCGGGAGCATTCGGCGGATATTGCCCTGCTGGATATCAATATGCCGGACACGGACGGCATTGCCCTGGCCGCGCAGATCAAGCAGCTGCGTCCTCAGACGGCCATTCTTTTCCTGACGGCCTATAAGCAGTACGCTTTTGACGCCTATGCGGTGCACCCAGCCGGCTATCTGCTCAAGCCTGTTTCCCTGGAAAAGCTGGCAGAAGAAGTCGCGTACATTCATGGAGCCCGGCATAACGCCGCCTTATCGCACATCCATGTAAAAACGTTTGGGTACTTCGACGTATACGTGGGCGACAAGCCGTATACGTGGGCGACAAGCCCATCAGCTTCAGGCTGGCCAAGAGCAAAGAGATCCTGGCCTATCTGGTGGACAAGCAGGGAAACGGCGTCACCCGGCCCGATCTCTTTGCCGCGATCTGGGAGGAGCAGTTCTACGATCGGAGGATGCAGAAACAGCTGGACGTGTATATCCGATCCCTCCGGGATACACTGCGGGAATACGGAGCGGAGCAGATCATGGAGATCGAGAAGGGCGTGCTGCGGGTCAAGCCGGATACCTTCTCCTGCGACGCGTACCTGTTTTTCTCCGGGGACGCCGATATCATCAACGCGTACCGGGGCGAATATATGAGTTCCTATTCCTGGGCCAGCATGACGGAGGGCATCCTGTCCTGGCGGATCCATCAAACGTAACCCATATAAAAACAGAATACAAAACCGCTTTTTTCAAAATTATTTGGAAAAAGGCGGTTTTTCTTTGGACATCCTTTGGACACGACTTATTATAATGCAAATATATAGAATTCCTCTTGCGACGGAAGGAGGAACCATGTACTACCGATTGAAGGAGCCCTGGGCATTCCGCGGCTGGAAAAAGCTGCCCTTCGCCGTCTGTGCCATGGCGGGCGAAAAAAAGCATGAGGAGCCGTTCCTGATGGAAAAGGAGCCGTTCCTGGAGCTTTTGTGCTGCAACGGCGAGGAGGACGTGGACATTTCCGCCTTCAGTGAAAAAGGGAAAACGATCATCAAAGAAATGACGAAGCATGGCATCATGGAGCAGTCGGAAGGCCCCATGCAGCCGCTTTCTTCTTTTCAGCGGTATCACGTCTATCCTTCCCGGCGCATCAAATCCGTGCATTGGAGCATCACGGGCAAATGCAATTTCAACTGCCGCCATTGCCTGGTTTCCGCGCCAAACGCCCATCACCCCCAGCTGCCGCTTTCCGATTGCCTGCATATCGTGGAGGAAATCGCCAAATGCGGCGTCAACCGGGTGGACGTGACCGGGGGCGAGCCCCTGGTACGCCGGGACTTTGAGGAGATCGTGAAGGCCCTCAGCGAACGCAATATCGACATCGGCGTACTCTTCACCAACGCTTCCCTGCTGACAGGGGACACGCTGGATATGCTGGAAAAGTACCGTCAGCATCCCGTCTTCCAGCTCAGCTTCGATGGCCTGGGCCACCATGATTGGCTGCGGGGCGTGCCGGGGGCGGAAAAGCAGGCGGAAGAGGCGTTCCGCTTGCTCAAGGAACGCGGCTATACCGTCAACGCTGCCATGTGCATCCACCGGGAAAACCGGGACAGCCTACGCTCCACGGCCAATTACCTGGCGGAAATGAACGTGCAAAACCTGCGGGTCAACGCGCCGCAAAGCCTGGGCCTGTGGAAGCAATACGCGGATCAGTACGCCCTGACGGAGGATGAGGTTTGGGCGGCGTACAGAGACTATATTCCGCATTTCTTTGAGGACGGTATGCCCATCGGGGTGGAGCTGGATGGGTATTTCCGCTGCGAAAAGGGAAAAACCGATTATAAAGTCGCCTATGTGCATAACGCCAAGGACGGCGCTGACTGGAGAAAGTATCCCTACTGCGAAAGCGTGCGCTATCACGCGTATATCGGGCCGGAAGGGCGGCTGGCCCCCTGCATGGGCTTTTCCGATACCGCGCTGAAGGAGAAATTCCCCAGCGTGCTGGAGCATCCCCTGGGCGAAATGACCTTGGACAGCTTCTACCACGATGTGGTGGAAACGAAGGTCAGCGATCTGCTTAAAAAGAATCCGGCCTGTGCCGCATGTGAATTTTTGCCCAAATGCTGCGGCGGCTGCATGGTGGAGGGCATCACCGACGAGGGGGATTACCTGGTGCCGGACGGGCGGTGCTGCTATTTTCATCAGCACATTGGCGAAAATGCCGTGCGGGCCGTTGCGGATGCGGCGATCCGGAAATACTATGGCGAATGCCATTTGTAAAATATGCAACAAGAAAAGAGAAAGGAGCCATCGCCATGACGGAAAACGTACGGAAATTTGAAAAAGACCTGCGGGGAAACGAGAAACTGCAGAAAAAACTGTTTGAGGAGCTGGCGAAGATCGCAAAGGAAAAGAGCGCGGAAAGTGACGCGGAGGCCATGGCGAAGGCCGCTCATGCCCTGGGCTATGATTTCACCGTGGCGGACATGGAAAAGGCCAACGCCGAAACCCAGGAGCTGGACCCCGAGGAAATGGAACAGGCGGCTGGGGGCTGGTGCTTTGCGGATTACGATTGCTACACCGCCTGGAACCACGATTCCCCTGATCAGCCGGGTTCCGCCTGCTTAAAAGACTATGATTGCGTCTCTGCCTATCATAACAGCAAGATCGGCGATTACCTGTATAAAAAGTACGTCGATCCGGTTGAGGATATTTACAAAAAGGTGAAAGAAATAATCAAAGGTTTCGATTCGTAATCGTTTGAAGGCGTCACAGACCGAAAGGAGCTGTTGTTTATGACGGAAAACGTGCGGACATTTGAGAAGGCGCTGCGGGAGAGCGAGGAGCTTCAGCACAGGCTGGCGCAGGAGCTGAAAAAAATCGCCGAGGAAAAGAGCGCGGAAAGCGACGCGGAGGCCATGGCCAAGGCTGCCCAGGCCCTGGGCTATGATTTCACCGTGGCGGACATGGAAAAGGCCAACGCCGAAGCCCAGGAGCTTGCCCCCGAGGAAATGGAACAGGCAGCCGGGGGCTGGTGCTTCGCAGATTACGACTGCTACACCGCCTGGAACCACGATTCTCCTGATCAGCAGGGTTCCGCCTGCTTCAGCGATTACGGCTGCATCACCCTGTTCCATGATTCCAAAGTGGATGATCTCATTCATTATGTGGATGAGTTTATCAATAATGAAGATGCGAAGAAAATGCAAAAAGACGGAAAGGGACTGATTGATTACATCATCAAAAAGTTGCCGTTGCCCATGGATTAAAAACGGTTGATGAATCATGAGAGCCGGATGGCCTGGAGCAGGGCAATGAAGGAATAGGAGAGATCAGCATGACCCAAAGCGCAAAAGAATTCTTCCAGTCCTTAAAGGAGAATCCCGAGCTG
>CACWWM010000327.1 GCA_902764565.1 uncultured Eubacteriales bacterium | reverse complement strand
GTCATCTTCACGCCCGCCATCGCCACCACCATGAACAAAGTGATGTTCATGAGCGAGAACGGCATGAAGGCGAAGGACGCAGTGGCCCGGATGGACATGATCCTCAGCATTCAGCCTTTGCGGGAGGCGGAACAAAGCCTGGAACCGAATGGCGCGACCGTGGAACTGAAGGAAGTGACCTATCGGTATATGCCGGATGCGACCGCGGCGGTTTCCCATCTGTCCCTGAAAGCGGAACGGAATGAGATCGTCGCCATTGTCGGCCCGTCCGGCAGCGGCAAAACCACGGTGGCGGGCCTGATCTCCCGGTTCTTTGACCCGCAGGAGGGTCAGGTGCTCATCGGCGGCGTGGATGCGCGTCAGATTTCCAAGGAAACTTTGATGCGCCATGTGGCCTATGTCTTCCAGGACAGCCGTCTGCTCAAGCGCTCCATCGCGGACAATCTGCGCATCGCAAAACCGGACGCCACCGAGGGCGAAATGATGGAAGCGCTGAAAAAAGCCCAGTGTGCGGACATTCTTTCCCGCTTGCCGGAAGGAATCCATACGGTATTGGGCAGCCATGGAACGTATCTTTCCGGCGGTGAACAGCAGCGTATCGCCATTGCCCGCGCCATGCTGAAGGATGCAGATATCATGATCCTGGACGAGGCCAGCGCTTTTGCCGATCCGGAATGTGAAGCGCAGGTGCAGCTGGCTTTCCGGGAAATGGCCAAAGGGCGGACTGTCATCATGATCGCGCACCGCCTGTCCACCGTCCGCAACGCCGACCGTATTTATGTGCTGCGGGACGGTCATGTGGAAGAACAGGGTAAGCATGAAGACTTGCTGAAAAGGAACGGACTTTATGCGGATATGTGGGCGGAATATCAAAAAGCAGTTGATTGGAAAGTGGGTGAATCGGCATGAAGCGGGTTCTGATGAAGCGGTTTGCGCTGACGGAAAAAGGCGCTGCGGATATGCTTAAAGCGATTCTTGCGGTGACGGTCTCAAACATAGCCCTGATGACCCCCGTGTGGCTGCTGTTTATGTTTACCGGGGATTATCTGGCCGGCACAGCCGCCGGACGCTGGGCATATTATCTGCTTTTTGCGGCAGCCTGCCTGATCCTGGTTTTCCTTCCGAACTGCTGGCAGTACAACGCCACGTTCTTTGCCACCTACGTTGAATCCGGCAAGCGCCGCATCTCCCTGGCGGAAAAGCTGCGGAAGCTGCCGCTGTCCTTCTTCGGCAAAAAGGACCTGGCGGATCTGACCAGCACCATCATGGCGGACGCCGAAACCCTGGAGCACGCCTCCTCCCACCAGATCCCGCAATTCTACGGCAGCCTGATCTCCACCGTTCTGATTTGCGTCGGCCTGTTCTTCTATAAATGGGAAATGGCCCTGGCAGCCGTTTGGCCGATTCCCATTGCCATCTTCATCGTTGCGGCCTCCCGAAAGGTGCAGCAGCATTTTATCCGCAGGCAGTCGGCATCCAAGGTGCGGCTGAACGACGCGGTACAGGAATTCATCGAGACCTCCCGCGACCTGAAAAGCTGCAACGCGGAGGACGCCTATTTGAAGGAACTGGACGGCAAAATCGACGACGTGGAGAAGAAAGCCATCGGCGCGGAGCTGGGTCAGGCGGCCTTCATCGTTTCTGCCCAGCTGATCCTGAAAATCGGCATCGGAACGGTTGCCGTGGTCGGCAGCGCGCTGCTCCTGCAAGGACGGCTGCAAGTGATGGAGTTCTTTTCCTTCCTGCTGGTGGCTTCCCGGCTGTATGAACCCATGAGCGGCAACCTCATCAACCTGGGTATGCTGAACCTGCTGACCGTTCCCGTGGAGCGGATGAACGAAATCGCGGATCATCCGGCCCAGACCGGAACGACCGACTTCCGTCCGGCGAGCTATGATATCCGCTTTGAAAACGTCGGGTTTTCCTACGATCAGGACAAGTCCGTTCTTCGGGATGTGACCTTTACCGCAAAGCAGGGAGAGGTCACGGCGCTGGTCGGCCCATCAGGCGGCGGAAAAACAACTGTGTCGCGCCTGGCCGCGCGGTTCTGGGACGTAACCAAAGGCAGGATCACGGTGGGCGGGCAGGACATCTCGCATATTGATCCCGAAACCCTGCTGGGCGTTTACTCCATTGTGTTCCAGGATGTGACCCTGTTCAACAACAGCATCATGGAAAACATCCGCGTCGGGAAAAAGGACGCTTCGGATGATGAAGTGCTGGCAGCGGCCCGCCTGGCCAACTGTGATGAATTCGCGCTGAAGCTGCCGCAGGGATATGATACGGTCATCGGCGAAAACGGCAGCGAGCTGTCCGGCGGTGAGCGCCAGCGCATTTCCATTGCCCGGGCCTTCCTGAAGGACGCGCCGATCATCCTGCTGGACGAAGCCAGCGCCAGCCTGGACGTGGAGAATGAAACCGCCATTCAGGAAGCGCTCTCCCGGCTGATCCGAAACAAGACTGTGATCGTGATTGCCCATCGGATGCGTACCGTCAGCGGCGCGGATAAGATCGTGGTACTGGCCGACGGAAAGATCGCAGAAACAGGAAGCCCTGCCGAACTGATGGAGAAAAGCAACGGTATTTTCCGCCGCATGGCGCTTTTCCAGACAGCCAGCGCGGAATGGAGCATTTGATTACGAAAAACAAATCATCCCGCGCCGCCTAAGACAGCTTGACAAGTACTTTTTACAAAAAACGCGGCCATTATCAAAAAAGATACCCCTTGCTCCTGCGGCTGGTATATGATACCATCCGTTCAGGAGCAAGGGGTTTGTTAATCATTTGGAATGAATACAAAATATGCTAAATCGTTGTCAAATTGCTGCCACGCGGGACTTTGACCGCCCGGAAGCCCTTATTTTACGCGGGTTTCAGGATTTCAGCCTTTATTCCCACTCTCTCAGACTTAACACATTTTGTATAATTAATGTATGCCTGATTCCAAGTGGTGACTCTGATTCTCTGTGGTATTCCTATTCTTCTGCCTATACAGCCTTTGGTTATCAAAATGTTATCACGATGATAACCGGGGCTGAATCGCTGTACAGAATGAATGGTTTCCACATACACATT
>CACWWM010000326.1 GCA_902764565.1 uncultured Eubacteriales bacterium | reverse complement strand
CCCCAGGGCCAGTTCGTTCTGGGCCATTTTGGTGTAGGCGTTTTCCTTCTGGGCCGACACCCGGATATCGAACACCGGCTTGCGCCAGCCCATTTCCCGGCCCGCAAGGCTGGGGTTTTCCTGCGTCCGCAGGCAGGAATTGTCGAACTGGACGAATTCCCAGGCCGCCTTTTCCCCCGTAATGCGGAAGCACCGGGGAATATCGTAAAACTGGCGGATGCGCTCGATCACCATTTCCAGGAGCCTGGCGTAGGCCCGGTAAGCGCCCTTGTTGCCGTCCCGGCTGGTGCGGCCCGCCGCCTCCATCTGGGCCGCGATGCCGCTGGCGGCGACCACGCCGCTGGCGATGCCGTTGGACACCTCCTGATTGCCGCAGGTCTGGTTCAGTTCCCGGATGCGGTCGTTCAGATGCTGCACGTACACCTTATCCAGGGGATAATGCTTCACCGGCACCATGTCCGCTTCTCCCAGACCCCCTTCCACCTCGATCACCGGATTGTTGAAATCCAGGAACTGGCTTAAATTGATGGGCGAATCGGCCCGGCGGAAATACCGGGGAACCGCGCCCGCCCGTGCGTTTAAGCTGATGGCGGCGTTCAGCAGATCGATTTCCTCCTGGGTGTCCTTGCCCAGGTCGATGTACCCCCACCCGGCGGGGCTGCCCTTTTGCGGAAACAGGGTATCCAGCACGAAGGGATACAGCCCGTCGTCATACCAGCCCCGGCCTTCCAGCGCCGGGTCGTCCTCGCTGGCGTACAGCGCCTCCTGGCCGCAGAATTTGCAGTATTGCAAAAGCTTTCGGCCGTTTTCCCAGGTATGGTAATACCAATCGACCACCAGGGCTTTTTCTGTATTTCCGGCGGCCGCGCCGTCCTCCGTTTCGTAACGGGAAAGGAAGAAATCGTTCTGCATGCCGTTCCGGTTCAGATGGGGATATTCCAGCATGAGGCTTTCCCTGTCCTGGACGGTAACCAGAAACAGATTGCGGCTTTTCTGAATGTCCTCCACCCCCGGCTCCCAGAACAGGTTCATCAGATCCACGCCGCAGATGTTCACGTCCCCCAGGCCGTTCAGCCGCGTTTTGTCCCAGTACACGGCGTACACCGCCGTGCCGTGCTTGTTCTTTTCCCAGGCCTGCTGATTGTACACGTCCTGGAAGTGGTTCTGCTCCAGGATCACCGGCAGGATGCTGCTGAGCTGCCTCGCCTGCTGCTCGTCGCTTTCCTCCCGGGGCAGGATGGCCGGTTCCGGGTAAGCGTCCAGCATATCGGCGTGCTTGCCCATGATCACGTTCACCAGCCATTTGGTGGGCCGCTTGGGCGCCTGGGGATTGCCCTGCTCGGCCATGCAGTCCCACGCGTGTCCCTGCCACCACTTTTCATCCTCTATCAGGCGCTTTTCCAGTCGCGCCTTGCCCGCCTTGTACTTTTTCAGGGTATCGGCGGCCTGCCGCAGGCGCTCCGGGGTCATGCGCTTTGGCGCTAATTCAGTCATACTTCCTCCTTGTGAATAAAGTGGAAAGTGAAAAGTGAAAAGTGAAATTTTGATATGGTTTTTTCATTCCTTTCTGTCGGTTATGCACATCGCTGACGCTTCAAATCTCCACTTTTCACTTTCCACTTTTCACTTTCTCTTCAATTGGTTCAGGGGATCGCTGAAAATGATTTGCTGTTCCGCCGCCATACTCGGCTTCATGGGGTTCAGCATGCAGAAGTACCGCCATTCGTCCGCCGCGTGATCCTCCATGGTGCTGTCCAGATCCTCCGGAACGTGATCGTCGTACCGAAGCAGCGGCACGGTGCGGATGAAGGCCCGGCAGGTGCTGAACACATACATCATGGGGTAGCCGTTTGCGTCGAAGGCCAGCCGGTAATGGCACTGCATCCAGCCGGGGATGCGGTCGTTGTTCCCCTTCTCGAAGTACACCCGATGGCGTACCGCCGTATCGTACCGGCTGATGCCGTTTTCCGCCCCGGCCCAGATGCTTGGGTCGGCCACGCCCTGAACGCGCCTGCCCTTCAGCCAGGGATGCTCCCGCTCGATCCGCGCGACGCTCGATCCGCGCGATTTCGGAGAAAATCTTATCGTCCACCCACTTCACGCCCTCGTTGGGCACGTCCTCCCCGTGATCCTGGCGGCAGCCGTACAGTTCCAGGATGCGGTAAAACACCCCGTCCGGATCGACGGCCCACCAGCCGCAGGAAAAGGGCCGGGCATAGCCCCAGTCGAAGCTGCGGTAAATCCGCCAGCCGGGGGGCGGCTCGAAGGGCGGGATCACGTGGGTGAATTTTCTGTCCGCGTAATGGTCGGGGTCGTCCCGGAATTCCTCGAAGAACTGGCCCTCGTACACGTCCCAGTTGCCGTGGAGCCAGGCTTCCCGCTGCTTGGGCGGCTGGGCCTTCAATTGCTCGATGTAGTCCGGCTGCTTTTCCATGAGGGCCTTGTTGTCCGTCACCAGGCTTTGGATGAACACGTAATCCGCCGGGTTTTCGTCCGATCGGAACCGGCGTTCCTTCAGCCGCTTGATGTACTGGTGCCCCGGCCCGCCGGGGTTGCAGGTCATGTACATGCGTTTGGGAAAGCTGTTGGCCCCGCGCAGGCAGGCCATGACGGTTTTGATCTGGTATTCCGTCATCTGGGTGGCCTCGTCAATGGCGATCACGTCGTATTCGTGACCCTGAATTTTCATCAGATCGCTGTCCTTTCCGCAGAACATGAACTTGATGCTGCTGCCGTTGGGGAAGCGTATCTCATGGGTCAGGCTGTTGTACCGGGCCACGCCCGAAAGCTGGGCCTGCAGGGGCTTGATGTGGTTTTCCAGCAGCTCCGGGTAGCTTTTCCGCATGATGAGCACGCGGATGCCGGGATATTTCCCGCACAGTAGCACGGCCTTCCACCGCACCGCCCAGCTTTTCCCGCCGCCCCGGGCTCCGCCGAAGATCACGTACTTTTCTTTGGCCCGCATGAACAGCCTTTGCTTTTCGCTGGGCGGCTCCATGCGCATTTCCCGGCTCATTCCGAAAGCGCCCCGGTTTCCGCGTCCAAAAGGATGGTCACGCCCTCCTTTTCCGACGCCTGATCCTGGGCCTCCTTTCGCTCGTCCAATTCCTGCTTGCGCCGCATCAGGGCGATTTTTTCTTCCTCCGCCTGATCCATGATGCCGCTTAAGCGCATCCTGGTTTCGGCCTGCTGGTTGATGGCCCGCACCAGGCGGGTCATGTTGTCGGCCCGTTCCTTGCCGTCGGTGACGATGAGGCCCTCCTCGTCCTGGCACAGGTTCTTCACCACCGCCCGGGCGGCCAGGAGCAGGGCGTATTCGATTTCGTCCGAGGCTTCCATCAGGCGGCACAGCTCCCGGGCCTTTTTGTTGACCGCGTGGGTGGCGGCTTTTTTCATGGCCCGCTGCTCCACTTCGCCTTTTTTCTTATCCCACTCTCCTGTTTTTTTCCATTTGCCCAGGGTGGAGGCGCTGAGGCCCAGCTCGGCGGCCAGGGCTTTCAGCGATACGTCGCCGCCGATATACCTTTCCTCGGCAATGCGCTTTTTCTCGTCCTGCCCGCCGGCGATTTCATTTTGGGGGATCGTTTTCGGCATGTTTCCCTCCCGTTCGTTACGCTTCCGCTTCCTGCCGGTACCGTTCGGTGAGCGCCCGGTACTGTTCGCAGTTTTCATACCGCATGCAGCAGAACGCTTCGTACTGGATGCGTTTTCCCTCCCTGCCCGAAAAGGTGGTGCAGACGTGACTGTCCGGGATCAGCCCCTCGCAGATCACCGCGTTCATGGTATGGGCGCAGAAGAAGGGACATTTCGCGTCCCCCGCGTTCAGTTTTCCTTCCATCTTCCCCTCCTGCTCTGTTTTTGATGCTTCAGGAACATTCGTTCCCCTCTCGGCCCGCATTATAAAAAAACGAACCGGGCCCTGTAAACCCCCGGTTCCCACGGCGGTGCAGAAAACGCCCCTCACCGCCCGATTCCGGCCAACAGATTTTCAATTTTGTACGCTGCGGTTTTGGGCTCCCCGAAAAACGATATTTTTTCAACAAAAAAGGAGCACCGAAGCGCTCCCCCTATTCATCCAGCTGATGATTGTATTATGCCTTATGCCAACTTTTTAACCAGGGTCATTTCCACGGTGCGGCCCCGAATGGCCACCTTCACGTCGTCCGCCACGTGGGCCACCACGGATTTTTCCAGCTCGTCCCAGGCTTCCTGGGCCCCCGCCTTGTTCTGCTCCCTGTACTGGCGAAGCTGTTCGCGGTAATCCTCCATGGACCAGGCATAGCTGCCGTACATGGCGGGCGCACCCCCGGAGAAGCCGACGGAAAACATGGGCATGCTGGCGGTGGGCTCAAAAAAGGCCCGGATTTTTCCCATAAAGCCGCGGGTGGCCTCGTTGACGCCGCTGGTGGAGGCGGAAATCAGCTGTTCCTTTTTCTTGTCGTCCATCAGGGTATTCACCCGCAGATGCAGGGTATACACGTCCGCGTCGTCCTCGATCCAGAATTCGCCGCTGACGCTGCCCACAATGGCGCGAACCATGGACATGGTTTCCTCGGTCAGCAGGCGCAGATACAGGGTGTTTTTCGGCGACAGCTCCTTATACCGGGCAATTTTTTCCGCCTGCGACAGGGCGGTTTCCATGTTGCTGCCCTCGCTGGAAATCAGAATAACGTCCGTTTTCATACGTTTTCCCCTCACTCAATGTTCAGAATGTCCGCGAAGCCGGTCACTTCAAGCACTTCCCGCACGATTTCGTTGGCGTGGACGACCTTCATGCCGCCCTTCCCGCTCATGGCCTTGTGCGCGCTCAGCAGCACCCGCAGCCCCGCGGAAGAAATGTACGCCAGATTGGCGAGATCCAGGATCAGGCTGTCCACGCCCTCCAAGGACGTTTTCAGATCCGCGTCCAGCTCCGGGGCGGTGACGGTGTCCAGACGGCCTTCCAGCGCGACGGTCAGTTGATTGCCGTTCAGGCTTTTGGTAAAATGCATACTCGCTTCCCCCTTTTTTGTATTCCCGTACAGGTTCTTTTCATTTCAATTGCTATTATATACGATTTTGGATAAAAAACAAAGAACTTTTTGGCGGCTTATGATCTTATTTCTCCCGTCAGCCCGTCGTCGTCCGTACCGGT
>CACWWM010000325.1 GCA_902764565.1 uncultured Eubacteriales bacterium | reverse complement strand
CCTGCTGCGCTGCGTGGTGGCCAACCCCCAGAGCCTGAACGGCACTGATTCCATCCAGGGCCTGTTCTCCCGCGAAGAGAATTCCGCCGGCCGCCGGTATGACATTTTCCGCTTGGGCGGCCTGCTCTTCGGCGTGCGCGGCTACGAATCCCGTCAGGATTTCCTGTATGTGAACACGGAAGGCGAGCTGGTGGACGGCCGTCAGACCGCTATCGCTTACGAAGCTGCCGCCAAGATGCACGATATGGCGCTGGAAGGCCTGATCTCCGCCGACTTCCTGACCAAGGCCGAAACCAGCTCCACCAAGGACTACCTGCCCAATGACCTTGGCTTCATGTCCTACGACTACAACCAGACCCAGACCATCCTGAACTCCAAGCTGCAGGAAGGCGAAAAGTACATGGCCATCATGGTGCCCGTGTCCCGCTGGTTCGACGGCACCAATGAAGAAGGCGTGTATATGCGCTTTACCGAATCCTGGCGCTCTGTGAAGAACGGCAACGCCTGGGCCATCTCCAAGGCCGGCGTGGAGGGCAGCGAAGCCAAGCTGAACGCGCTGCTGGCGCTGATCGACTACGCTTACTCCGAAAAGGGCCAGATCCTCATGAGCTACGGCCCCGACGCTTTCATCAAGACCAACGCGGACGGCTCCTATGTGACCTTCAACTTCAACGGCAAGGAAATGCCTGTAATCGCCGACGGCACCAAGGATAATCTGTGGGCGCTGGCTTCCGGCAACTACACCAACTTCGCCCGCCGTTACCTGGGCTCCACCCTGTCCTTCATCAAGAGCCAGGCCTTTGAATATCAGTGCACTCACGACGTTGGCAAGGAAGGCGCAGCCAAGCTCTCCGCTGCCATCGCCCTGGGCACCATCAAGCATCCCGAGCTGGCCGTGACCGATAACGGCTGGTATACCTCCGTTCCCAGCACGCTGCCCCACTACACCACCGAAACAGACGACCTGAACGCCCTGAGCGATCTGCAGGCGCAGTTCAGCAACAGCTTCAACCTCTTCGACGAGACCGTTGTGAACGGCCTGCCGGAGGGCGTGACCGCTGAGGATCAGGCTGCCATCGCCGAAAACGACTGGTTCGGCTATGAATACACCGAGCTGAAGAACGACGCCTGGAACCGTCTGCTGAAATACTACGAGGGCATCCAGTAATTCTGTAAGTCCAATCACTGTGTTCCCGGGGCTCTTTTGCGGCCCCGGGAACGGCCAATCTAACCGGCTCGCTGCTCCGTCCCTTTCCCAGGACGGGGCGGCGGGCTCCTCCTGAAGGGGCTGAGATCGATATGTATAAAAAACAGGTTGTCTTCCAGAGGATCGTGTGTCTCCTGTCCGTGGTGGCCGGCGCACTGGTGTTCATTTACGCCCTGGGCCTGCTCACGGATCTGTTCGACACGCTGTATTCCATGATTCCGAATCCCAACAATTTGGATTCAGCCAAGGTGGAGGGCGCCAGGATCTACTATGATATGCAGCCCTTCAACCGCACGCTGCTCAGGTGCTCCATCGGGATGCTCCTGCTGTCCTGCCTGCTGTTTTTGACCAACACCCAATCCAGGCGCAAATACTATATCGGCAATGCCGTTGCCACCGCCCTCAACGTCGTGGCGGAATGTGCCCTGGCCGTCTGGTGCCATCTCCAGGTGAGCGCCTTCAAAACCCTGTATCTGACGACGGTGGATTTCGCGGAGCTGGAAAAGCGGCTGTCCCGCCGCGGCACCTACACCGATTCCACCTTCTGGTTCGATATTCATTACCTTGTGTGCGGCGTGGCCCTGCTGGCCGCCGCGCTCCTGATTGCGAATTATATCTGGAAGAAGAAAATGATGCGGGAGGAACGGGCGCTGCTCCAGTCCTCCGGAAAGGCGGTATCAGCATGAGCGACGCTATCGCTACGCGGATCGACCGGATGCGCTATACCAAAAACACAGCCTCCTCCAGGCTGGCGCTGCTGGCTATCGTATTTGATATCCTTTTCTTCATCAGTATCTATAAATCCGACGTGGGCACGTATTATTACACCATCACCATCGGCGCGTCCATCATCTATAACCTCGTTTTCCTGCTGGCCGCGTTTCTGTGCTCCGAAGGGGTCAAAAACTACCGGATCGGTTATTCCTGGGCCTTGATCGTGCTGGGGATCGTGCAGATCGCCCGCATTTTCATCCTGCCCATGAACGCCCACGGCGCCATCGTGAACAACATGCCCGTGATGGGGGATGGGCAGTTTGTCCGGGTTGTGATTTACCTGGCGGTTTCCGCCGTATGCCTCTTTGCCAGCGCGCTCGTCAACATGAAAAAGAGCCGGACGCTGGCAAAATACACGGCTTCTTTGCAGGCGTAAGGAGGAAAATATATGGCTGAGCTACAACTGCAGCATCTGGATAAGATTTACGACAACAACGTGCAGGCGGTGTACGATTTCAATTTAGACGTGAAGGACGGCGAGCTGATCGTGCTGGTCGGCCCCTCCGGCTGTGGGAAATCCACCACCCTGCGCATGGTGGCGGGCCTTGAAGATATTTCCAAGGGCAAGCTGCTCCTGGACGGGCGGGATATTACCCAGGCCCCGGCCAAGGACCGCGATATGGCCATGGTGTTCCAGAACTACGCCCTGTACGGCCATATGACCATTTACGAAAACATGGCCTTTTCCCTGACGCTGCGCAAGGAAAACCCCAACGTGATCCATAAAAAGGTGATGGCCGCCGCGGAAATTCTGGACCTGACGGCACAGCTCAACAAAAAGCCTGCCCAGCTCTCCGGCGGACAGCGGCAGCGCGTGGCCATGGGCCGCGCCATCGTGCGCAACCCCAAGGTGTTCCTGTTTGACGAACCCCTGTCCAACCTGGACGCCAAACTGCGCTCCTCCACCCGGCGGGAAATCGTGTGCATGTCCATGGGCCATGTGCAGCAGGTGGGCACGCCGCTGGAATTGTACGATACGCCCAACAATTTGTTTGTCGCCAGCTTCATCGGCCTGCCGCCCATGAACCTCTTCGACGTGGTGTTCGAGAACGGAAAACTCCGGGGCAAGGGCTTTGAAGCGGAGCTTTCGGAAGAGCAAAAGGATATGCTCCGCTCCTATGACCGCAAAACCATCGTCCTGGGCGTCCGTCCGGAGGATATTTCTCAGGGCGAGGGCATTTTGGCCAAGGTAAGCGTCAACGAAAACCTGGGCATGAACACCCTGGTGCAGGGCTATATGGGCGATAATTGCCGCGTTACGGCCAAGCTGCGTGGCTGGGCCTCCTACCGCAGCGGCGATCAGGTATCCCTCCGTTTTGGCAAAATGCACTTCTTTGACAAAGAAACCACCAATGCGATCCGAAAGGAGGCGCGATAAACGATGGCAAAGAAACCTTCCGTGGTCAGGGAATTTTTCCGCAAGCGGATGGTCGCCCTGAAACGAAAGCCGCAGATCATCGCCTTGCTGGTGCTGGTGGCCGCCTATGTGTACTACTCCCTGAACCTGAGCCAGATTGCCAATACCACCGCGCTTATCAACGGCCCCCATATGGGGCTGGCGGAGTTTTCCACCATGCTGTTTTCCGCCCTGGCGCTGGTAACCTTCCTTAACGCTTTTCCTCATCGCAAAAAAGCCAACGTGCCCATGCTGGTGCTCACGTTCCTGATGATCGGCGTTCTGATTTTCTGTGATTATTATTACGGCGGACGCATCACCGCGGCCCTCACCCGGGAAGACAGCCCCATCAGCCCCACCGGGAAGAACGCTTTTGTGGCCGTGGCTCAGGGTGTGCTGCGGGTGCATATGATCCTGGTCATCATCGGGGCGGCTCTGCTGGCGCTGCTGCCTGCGTACAGCCCCCTGATCCGGAAGATCAACACCAATGTTGAAGTCGCCGGAAACAGCGATATGGCCGCCATCGATATCAGCGGCGAGGACGCGTAAACCGCATGGCGAAAAAGAAACAGGAATTAAGGAAAGAACCGGAAAAGTCCGCGGCGGAGTATTATAAGCTGAACACCAGAGCCGTGGACGATCTGGTAAACGCCACCGAGGAAAATTCCCCGCCTGTCAGCAGGCAGGAATTGCGGAAGTACCAGTCCGCCGCTTCCGGCATCAAAATGGCGGGGTGGGCCAAGGCCGTGCTCATCAAAGCGTGGATGGCCGGGATCGTGTGCTACTTCTTCATCTGGGGCATCGGCCTGTATGTAGCCGATCAGCTGGATCTGCTGGCGGTCACCGCCGCCGCTTTCGGCTTTGTGACGGATCTTGTCACCAATAACATTTTCCGTTTCATCGCCAAGCCGGAAAACGCCAACGATCGGTGGATGATGATTCCTCCGAAAAAATTCGTTTCCCTGCCCCTGAATGTGCTGTACGCCTTTGTGCTGATGTTCTGCGTGGTGCAGACCTACCGTGTGGTGAATATTGTGGCCGCGGCCATGACTCACACGGAAGGAACGGCGGCTTTGGGGGTGGAACCGCTCCTGTTCGGCCTTTTCGTCATGGGATGGGATATGCTGTTCATCGGCGCGAAGCGATTGTTCAAACGGATCCTGGCGGACGCCAAAAGCAGCGCCCGTCCATCATAAAGGCAGAGGGGTTTATCAAAAATCATGGGACGCTATCAAGATATTGACCGATATGTGGTCAGCCTGATCGAGCAATCCTCCCCGGAACGCACCGTGTGGAACGTGGAAAAGCTGCGGGACGGGATTCCCGCCAACTGGAATTACGTGGACGGGTGCATGATGAACGCGCTTTTGTCCATGGCGCGCATCACCGGAGAAAGCCGGTATTTCCGTTTTGTGGACAGCTTCATCGATTCCTTTGTGCTGGAGGACGGCTCCATCCGCGGCTACAAGCCGGACGCCCATACTTTGGACGACATCAACGAAGGCCGGGTGCTGTTTGAGCTGTACGAAAAGACCGGCAAGGAGAAATACAAAAAAGCCGCCGATTTTTTGAAACAGCGGCTTCTGGAACAGCCCCGCACCTGGGAGGGCAGCTTCTGGCACAAACAGATTTACCCCAACCAGGTATGGCTGGACGGCGTTTACATGGCGCAGCCCTTCGCCGCTCTGTATGAAAAATACTTTGGCTCCGGCGATTATGCCGACATCGTCCGGCAGGTGGAAATCGTGCGCGCCCGCATGCGGGATGAAAAAACGGGCCTGTACTACCACGGGTATGACGCCAGCAAAACCGCCTTCTGGTGCGATCAGGAAACGGGACTGAGCCGCTGCTTCTGGCTTCGGGCCATCGGCTGGTTCTCCGTCGCCCTGGCCGACCTTGCGGAGATTTTGCCCAACGGTTCCGAACGGGACAAAATGTGGATCAGGCGGGCCGGGAAGGCAATTATCAGGAGAGCAGCGGAAGCAGCATGATCGCTTACGCTATGCTGAAAGGCGCGCGGCTGGGCGTGCTGGACGGAAAGTTCGCATCCCTTGGCAAGAAGACCTTCGACGGCATCGTGGATACCTGCCTGGAATTTGCGGACGGCCAGCTGTGCTTAAGCAATATCTGCCTGGTGGCCGGGCTTGGGCCGGAGAATAACCGCCGCCGGGACGGCACTTACGCCTATTACATTTCCGAGCCTGTGGTGAAAAACGACGCCAAGGGCGCGGCGCCCTTCCTGATGTGCTACACGGAGATCATGCTTCTCCCGAATCAGGGATAGGGCCCTTTCCGGCCGCGGCGTAGTGCGTGGGGGAAAGCCCGTACTTCTTTTTAAACATCCGGGAAAAGTACAAGGGCTCCCTGAAACCGCACATGCGGGCGATTTCCGTCACGCTGCCGGAAGCTCCTTCCGTGTTCAGCAGCGCTTCCGCCGCCGTGTACAGCCGCAGGTTGTTCAGGTATTGAAGGGGGGTCACGCCCATTTCCCGCTGAAACAGCTTGCGCAGGTAATCGTAGTTGAAG
This sequence comes from uncultured Eubacteriales bacterium, assembly GCA_902764565.1. Taxonomy (GTDB): domain Bacteria; phylum Bacillota; class Clostridia; order Christensenellales; family Aristaeellaceae; genus RUG563. The sequence goes on along the minus strand of CACWWM010000325.1, from coordinate 1,359 downwards.
GGCAGGGAATGCAGATAAGCGTCCAGCTCGTAGGCGGGATCGGCAAAATGGGCGCGGATGTCCTCTTCCATTTCCAGCACCACGGGGGAAATGCTTTGTCCGCTGTGGTAAGCCGCCAGATAGCACACGATCAGCGCGCCGTAAGCGTTCAGCAGATGCGTGTTGGCAGGATGCCCGGAATGGTAATGGTAAAGCGCTCCTTCAAACGCGGCCTGCAGATGGGGGCTGCCGTCGCCGTGAACTACGCAGGGCTCTTTGATCCGGAGCGTGGGCTGGTTCATGAAGACCTGGATGATTCTGGCGCCCTTATCGGTCAGGCTGGAATGGGGCGTCAGGGGCGGCACAGCCACCATATCGCCCTTCCCCAAAGCCAGTATTTGGCCGCCCAGCGCATATTCTCCGCCGCCCGACAGGCAAAAGGCGAATTCCCACTGATCGTGGATCAGCGGCTGGCTCCCGTGGGAAGCGGTCAGCAAGGCCGCGTAAACGATGTCATTCATGGCAGAGCCCCCCGATCACAGGTGATTTTTTCTGTATTATACCAAGATTGATCCGTTTTGTCCATGCGCAAACGTTCTTGAGGAGGTATTACCATGGCATACCTGACGCTGAAAAACATCAACAAAATTTACCCCAACGGCTTTCATGCCGTGCACAATTTCAATCTGGAAATTGAGAAAGGGGAATTTGTTGTTTTCGTCGGCCCCTCCGGCTGCGGAAAATCCACCACCCTGCGCATGATCGCAGGCCTGGAGGATATTTCCAACGGCGAATTTTTGATTAACGGCAAGCGGGCCAACGAAATGGGGCCCCGGGAGCGGGAAATCGCCATGGTGTTCCAAAGCTACGCCCTGTATCCGCAGATGACGGTGTACGATAATATCGCCTTCGGCCTGACCTTGCAGGGCGTGGACGAAGATATTATCGAGCAGCGGGTCAACAACGTCGCCCGCATCCTGGGCCTGACAGACTACCTGGATCGGCTGCCCCGGGCCCTGTCCGGCGGCCAGCGCCAGCGCGTTGCCATTGGCCGGGCCATCATCCGAAAAGTGGGCGTGTTCCTGATGGACGAGCCCCTTTCCAACCTGGACGCCAAGCAGCGCGTGACCATGCGCTATGAAATTGCCCAGATCCATCAGGAAACCGGGGCAACCACCATTTACGTGACCCACGATCAGACTGAGGCCATGACGCTGGCGGACCGTATCGTGGTAATGAAGGATGGCTACGTGCAGCAGATCGGCACACCGTATCAACTGTACTTTGAGCCGGAAAACGTGTTCGTGGCGGGCTTTATCGGCGAACCGCCCATGAACTTCCTGCGGGGCAAGGTGCACGGCGGCGCGATTTCCTTTGGCG
>CACWWM010000324.1 GCA_902764565.1 uncultured Eubacteriales bacterium | reverse complement strand
GCAAGTCAAGTGACATAGAACGGAAGCGCGGGCAAGCGAAGCGCAGGCCGTGCGATGCAATTCCAAAGAATGGTTTCCCCCAGTAAAATGCCTCTCCGTCAGTCCCCCAGCCATTCCCCGTCGTACACGAAGGCGGCGGGGCCGGTCTGATACACGTGGTTATCTTCGGCGCTCCACTGCAATTGCAGATTGCCGCCGGAGAGCTTCATTTGCACCGTGCGGTTGGCAAGGCCCCCCAGCACGGCGGCCACCAGGGACGCGCAAGCGCCGGTGCCGCAGGCCAGGGTTTCGCCCGCGCCGCGCTCCCACACGCGCATTTGCAGGATGTTGCGGTCGATCACCCGCACAAACTCCACGTTGGTGCGCCGGGGGAAGAGGGGGTGATGCTCGATCATGGGGCCGATGGTGGGCAGGTCGATCACCTCCGGGTCGCGGACAAAGACCACGGCATGGGGGTTGCCCATGTTCACGCAGGTGATGAACCAGGTCTGGCCCAGGATTTGCAGCCGATGGCGCAGCACCAGTTCCCCGGGCAGATCCACGGGGATCAGGCGGGGGTTCAGTTCCGGGGTGCCCATATCGGCCTTGATGCGGGCTACCCTGCCGTTTTCCACGGTGAGCCACAGCTGCTTCAGGCCGCCCTTGGTTTCAATGGTCAGCTCGGTTTTGTCGGTCATGCCCCGTTCGTACACATATTTGCCGATGCAGCGCAGGGCGTTGCCGCACATTTCGGCTTCGCTGCCGTCGGCGTTGAAAATGCGCATGGCGAAATCCGCCCCGTCCGCCGGCTCGATCAGCACCAGGCCATCCGCGCCCGCGCCGAAATGGGGTTTGGACATCACGATGGCCAGCCGCTCCGGATTTTCGATCACTTCCTCAAAACAGTTGACGAACAGATAATCGTTGCCGATGCCGTGCATTTTCGTGAATTTCATGCAGCGAACCCCCTTTTAGGCAGAGAACAGAGTATAGAGTTGGGAGTGGAGAGTTGAGATTAAGAGAACAGTATACAATCGAACAAAATCAATCTCCACTCTCCACTCTTAACTCTCAACTCTCATTATATTGTGTATGCCGCGCAAGCCCCTCGGGTTACATCCTCTCCGGCGCGTCCAGGCCGATGAGGTACAGGCCGGTTTTGATGGTCTGGCGGCAGGCGTCAGTCAATTGCAGGCGGGCAGCCGCGGCGGCGGGATCGTCGTCCAGGATGCGGTGCTCGTAGTAATATTTATTGTACGCCTTGGCGATTTCCGTGGTGGCGCGGGTGACGATGGAGGGCTCGTTACGCAGGCAGGCTTCCGCCACCGCCTCCGGGAACCGGCTGAGCAGCCGCAGCAGGGCCTGGGCCTCGTCGTCGGTCAGCGCCGCGTAATCGGGGGCCGCGGCAATTTCCGGGGCCTTGCGCAGCACGGAGCAGCACCGGGCGAAGGTGTACTGCACATAGGGGCCGGTTTCGCCGTCGAAATTCAGGGCCCGATCCCACCAGAAATCGATATCCTTGATGCGGTTGTTTTGCAGCGTGGCGTACACCACCGCGCCAACGCCCACCTGCCGGGCCACTTCTTCCTTGTTTTCCAGGCCGGGGGATTTTTCGTTGATGATATCCAAAGCCCGTTCCTGGGCGCGGGTGAGCAGCTCGTCCAGCAGCACCACGTGGCCCGTGCGGGTGGCCATGGCCTGGCCCTCGTAGGATACCATGCCGAACGCCACGTGCTGGCATTCCTTCGCCCAATCGTAGCCCATCAGCTCCAGCACCTTGAACAGCTGCTTAAAGTGCAGATCCTGCTGGTAAGCCACGATGTACAGGCTGCGGTCGAAATGGTAGGTTTCCTTGCGGTACAGGGCCGCGGCCAGGTCGCGGGTATGGTACAGGGTGGCCCCGTCGCTCTTTAAGATCAGGCAGGGCGGCATGCCGTATTCTTCCAGATCCACAATTTTGGCCCCATCGGAATCCTTCAGCAGGCCCTTTTCTTCCAGCTCCCGCACCACCCGGTCGGTCTTCTTGGCCATGACGCTTTCGCCGTCGTAGCTGTCGAACTGCACGCCCAGCACATCGTACACCTTCATGGCGTCCCGCAGGGTCACGTCCTTGAACCAGAGGAAGATGGACAGGGCTTCTTCGTCGCCGTCCTCAATCTTTTTGAACCAGGCCCGGCCCTCGTCCTCCAGGGCGGGGTTTTCCTTGGCTTCGTCGTTGAAGCGCACGTAGAGCTTGGTCATTTCGTCCACGCCGCCCGCTTCCACCGTGGCCTTATCGCCCCAGCGCTTGTAAGCGGCGATCATCTTGCCGAACTGGGTGCCCCAGTCGCCCAAGTAGTTGATGGACACGGTTTTCCAGCCCTGAAAATCATAAATGCGCTTTAAGCTGTTGCCGATCACCGTGGTGGACAGGTGGCCCAAATGGAAGCGCTTTGCGATGTTGATGCTGGAATAGTCCATGCACACCGTTTTGCCCTCGCCGTCCCGGCTTGCGCCCCATTTTTCCGGGGCGGCCATAATGGCGCTCAAAAGCTCCCGGGCGAAGTTTTCCCGGTTGAAAAAGAAATTCAGATAGCCGCCCACACATTCCACCCGGGCGATTTCCGGCTTGTCAGCCGATTCCGCCAGCTTCTTTGCGATCATGGGCGGGCCCATGCGCAGGGCCTTGGAAAGCTTGAAGCAGGGAAAGGCATAATCCCCCATGCTTTTATCCGGGGGCACTTCCAAAAGCGCCGCCAAATCCTCCGGCAGCCCCTGGGCCTCCGGAAATGCTTTTTGCAGCATTTCGCCCGCCAAAGCGCCGATGCGCTGTCTCATATCCATAAAAAGAACCTCCTGGAAACCTTAATGGAAAATACCACATCATAATAGCATATTGTGCCCCGTTTCGCAACAGCGCAAACGGCGGAAATTGCGGAAAAAGCGGCGAATCCATAGGACAAACGCATGAATGAGAAATTAGAATTTGACGGAGAAAGGGACCGATGGGGTTTCACCCCATACCCCACCAGGGGATTGAATGTCCGCAGGCTCAATAGTCGCAACTCCCCTTCAAGGGGAGATTGCTCCTTTTCGCCTGATCTCAGCCCTGACATGATATCCGCCACTGGCGGATGTCAGG
>CACWWM010000323.1 GCA_902764565.1 uncultured Eubacteriales bacterium | reverse complement strand
TGTTCACGATGGGCACGCCGAATTCCCGTTCGATTTCCCGGCCCACCTTGACCAGATTTTCCGCCTGACGGGCGATGCGGCTGTATACCCGGCTGGCCAAGCGCCGGGTGTCGTCGCACACGCAGTTGAACAGGGAAATGCCCATGGTGATGGTGCGCACGTCCAGCTTCTCCTGGTCGATCATGCGCAGGGTTTCATAAATCTGACTGCTCTGGATCATGTGGCTTATCCCCCGTCAAATCTGATGCATGGCTTCAAAGATTTCGCTTTTCTGGATGCGGATCTGCAGGCCCAGCTTTTGCCCCAGGGCGTTCAATTCGCCTTGCAGCTCGTCGAAGGGGCAGGTGGGCTCGGAAATGTCCACCATCATGACCATGTTGAAATAACCGTCCAAAATCGTTTGGGAAATATCCAGGATATTGATGCCCCGCTCATACAGGATGGTGCTCACCCGGGCAATGATGCCCTTGCGGTCAAAGCCCAGCACCGTGACTACCGCCTTGGAAACAGCCGCCATTTTTCTGCGCCTCCAGTTTTCTGCGTAAACCGCAGTTTAAATCCTGCTTATTATATCATATCCTCCCTTTGTCCGCAAGGGCGGCAAGCCAGGCACGGCAGGTCACGCAGGGGAATCCTGCATCCATTTTTTGCACATCTGGCAGCGCGGGTGGGAGAATCGTCCAAACAATAGCTGATTTGCCAAAAAGCCGCCAAAGACCGACAAAAGGTCGGCGTTCCGAAGGGGGTTTTTCTTGCTTTTCTGGTATTTTTCGATTATAATGCAAAGTGTATTTCAAGATCCTGGAAGCGGGAGCCTGACCTGTAAGCGGAGCCCCGCGGCATGAATGATTGAAAGAAGTTATGCATTCAATGGATAGGACACGGGAGAACCAGCCGGAGACCGAACTGGCGCAAAACGCATCGTTCATTCGGAGCGCCTACCGCAAAGCCGTCGTCACGGGGATGCTCTCCATCCTGAGCGTGAACATCAACGTGTTTGTGGACGGCATCCTGGTGGGCAGCCGTATCGGCTCCGACGCGCTGGCGGCGATCAACCTGAGCCTGCCGGTGAGCTGGGCGCTGTGCGTGGTGGGCGCGTTCCTTGCCGCCGGAACCGAGATCCCCGCCGCCTGGGCCATTGGCATTGGCGAAACGGAAAAGCGGGACGCTTTTTTCCGCACCGGCCTGAACGCCTCCGTGCTGGCTTCTGCGGTCATTACCGTGCTCTCCCTGGCGCTGCGCGAGCCGCTGGTTTCGTTCCTCTGCGCCGATGAAGCGGCCCGGCCGTATGTGATGGAATATGTGGTAATCACGCTGATCGGTGCGCTTCCCAAAATCGTGATTTACATTCCCTTCTGGTATCTGCGCCTGGATGGGAAAAACGCGGATATCAGCATCATGATGATCGGCATGGCCGCCATCAACATCGTGCTGGACGTGCTGCTGGTGTATGTTTGGGATATGGGCGTTTTCGGCGCGGGGCTGGCCAGCGTGATCGCCACGGCATTGGCCTGCCTGTACGGCCTCCTTCGCCTGTTCTCCAGGGGAAGCGCTTACACCTGGCGGCTGGAAATGGTGCGTGGAAAAAAGAACTGGGCCACCATTGCCGCGGCTGGTTTTCCGTCGGCTTTTAACAACCTCTGTTCCACCGTTCGGCTGCTGATTATCAACTCCCTGCTGATGGCCCACGGCGGCGCGGGACTGGTGGCGGTGTTCACAGCGGTCAACGGCATATGGGGCTTTGGCGAGTGCGTTACCCTGGGCGTGCCCGCCGCGGGCAGCGGCATGCTGGCCGTGTTCAGCGGGGAACACGACAACGGAAGCTGCCGCCTGCTGCTCCGGGAGGAATGGAAAACCGGCTGGATGGCCGGGGGCGTGTTCATGGCCCTGTGCGCAGCACTGTCCGGGGTGATCTCGGCCATGTACGGCCTGAACGAAAGCATCCTGATCCCGCTGCTGTGGATGGCCCTCTCCGTCTTCCCCGCCCTGCTTTTGAACATCCTGTCCACCTACTACAACATGGCCAAGCTGAACGTATGGGCCAACGCCCTGATCCTCCTGCGGACGATCGTGACGGTCTATGCCGCCCTGCGGCTGGTCATGGCGGCGGGTTTTTCCACGTTCTCCTTCCTGCCGTTTGCGGAGCTGGCCACGTTGATCCTCTGGTGGGCCGCCACGGGGCTGCATCACCGGCGGCGTCCCCAGGACACCCGTTACCTGCTGACCGATCTGGAAAACGAAAGGGCCGGAAAGGTGCTGAACTTCTCCGTAAACGCGGACGTTGAGGAGATCGTCAGCGCCAGCGAACGCATCAGCCAGTTCTGCGCTGCCAACGGGATGAACGCCCAGGAAACGATCCGTCTGGAAATGAGCATGGAGGAAGTGATGACGCTCATCCACCAGGTCAACGCGGAAAAGGGCGTCGGGAGCCTGAAATTCGACCTGCGCGCCTACGCGGTCAACGGCGTCAGCGGCATCCGCATCCGCTACAGCGGCATTCCGTTCAACCCCTTCTGTTTTTCTCCCGGAGCGGCGAGCAGCCAGGACGATATGTATATGGGCGTTCGGATGATCAAGAAAATGGTCGAGATGGTGGGCTACCAAAGCGCCTTTGGCGTGAACACGCTGCAAATTATTCTGAAAGAGGAAAAAAAGGATGAAGCTTGAAACGCGGAAGGCGGAGGACCGTGATCTGCCGGCAATCAAACGCCTGACCGACGAATATCTGGCGCAGGATTATTATTCCATGGAAGAGCTGGCGGCGTGCATTCACGGCGATAGGAACCTGTTCTATGTGGTGACCGACGCGGATCGGAACAACGAGGTCATTTCCTACTTTTACGCTTTCCTGGCCGGGCTGGACGAGGCGCTGGCGACCATGCATGTGAAGGAGAGGCCGGAAGCCCTGCGCAAATACGCCGGGGACGCGCTCATGGGCGTTTACAAGCTGTCGAGCACGGAAACGGCCTACCAGCGGCACGGCATATGCACGTCCTTCGTGCGCAGGCTGGAGCCGGTGCTCCGGGAGCGCGGCGCTAAGATGATTTTAGCCACGGCCATGCGTTCCCCGGAAGGAAAGGTGCCTATGAAGAAAATTTTCCACGATACCGGCTTTTCCGTCATC
>CACWWM010000322.1 GCA_902764565.1 uncultured Eubacteriales bacterium | reverse complement strand
GCGTTCTGCTTCACCTCAATATCCTCAAAGGCGTGGGTGAACTGATAGCACAGGCTGCGGCTGTCGCAGTAAATGCAGCCGTGGGTGCAGCCCCGATAGATATTCATGCCGAAATATCCGTTCCCGCCGGTCAGGATGCCCTTGGCGTTTACAAAATGCATGTTTGCTTCTCCTGTATACAAAAGGAGGCGATGAACTTTTTTGCTCATCGCCCTGACTCGGATCAATCGGAAAACCCCTTGTGGCTTTCTCGGAAGGGGGCCTGGGGGAAACCGCTCTTTGGCCTCCAAAGAGCGGTTTCCCCCAGAAAATTCCTCTTTATCCGCGAATTTCCTTTACAATGTCCGCGGCTTCTTTTACCAGGGCCAGCACCTGATCGAACTTTCCTTCCTTCACCAGCGCGCCGTTCACCATCCAGCTTCCGCCGCAGGCCACGATCTTGTCATAGGCCAGATAGTCCCGCACGTTGGCGGCGCTGATGCCGCCGGTGGGCATGAATTGCAGGTTCACGTAGGCGGCGCACACGGCCTTGATCATTTTCAGGCCGCCGGAGGGCTCGGCGGGGAAGAACTTCAGCACGTCCAGGCCCAGGCTCATGGCCGCTTCGATTTCGGTGGGGGTGCATACGCCGGGGGTCATGGGCACGCCCTTTTTCAGCACGTATTCCGTCACCTTGGGATTGAAGCCGGGGGAAACCACGAACTTCGCGCCCGCGTCGATGGCCCGGTCGGCCTGCTCGGTGGTGAGCACGGTGCCCGCGCCGATGATCATGTCGGGATAGGCTTTCGCCAGCTGGCGAATGGATTCTTCGGCGGCGGCGGTACGGAAGGTGACTTCCGCGCAGGGCAGGCCGCCTTTCATCAGGCATTCGCCCAGGGGCAGGGCGTCCTTCACGTCGTTCAATACCACTACGGGCACAATGCCGATCTTTTTCAGCTGCTTCATCATTTCAGTCATGGCAATCAATCCTCCGTTTCCTGTGTTTACCGTGATTTTACCATGAAATCATCTTTTTCGCAACCGTTTCATAAAAAACGGATGGATAAACACTATAAACACGGGTTCCCCGTTTCTTTTGGAATTTGTGCTTGTCAAGGACGGCGTTTTGGATTATAATATTCAATCGGTATGAAAAGCCTGCATTTTTGCGTATGACACGCACGAAAGGAAGGGGCCGACATGAGTAAAGTACATATCTTTGACCATCCGCTGATCCAGCACAAGCTGAGCATCATGCGTCAGAAGGATACCGGGTGCAAGGAGTTCCGCGAGCTGCTGGACGAAATCTCCATGCTGATGGTGTATGAAGTGACCCGCGATCTGCCTACGGCGGAAATCGAAATCGAAACGCCCATCTGCGCCATGAAGACCAAGATGCTGGCGGGCAAGCCCATCGGCATCATCCCCATTCTGCGCGCCGGCCTGGGCATGGTGAACGGCATGCTGAACCTGTTCCCCAACGCCAAGGTGGGCCATATCGGCCTCTACCGCGACCCGCAGACCCTGGAACCTGTGGAATACTACTGCAAGCTGCCCGACGACGCCGAGCATCGCCAGCTGATCGTGCTGGACCCCATGCTGGCCACCGGCGGCAGCGCTTCCGCGGCCATTTCCTTCATTAAGCAGCGCGGGTGCAGCAACATCCGCCTGGTGAACCTGATCGCCGCGCCGGAAGGCATCGCCCGGGTGCAGAAGGATCATCCCGACGTGGACATCTACGTGGCGGCCTGCGACGAACATCTGAACGATCACGGCTACATTGTGCCCGGCCTGGGCGACGCCGGCGACCGGCTGTTCGGCACCAAATAACGAGGGGAAACAAAGCACATGAAGGTTCAGCCCGCCGTACAGGCGGAAACCAAAAAAATGGCGCTGGGCGTGGGCGTGCTCACGGTGCTGATGATCGCCGTGTTCCTGATCATCCGCAAGTTTGATTACACCGTGCTGCTGGGCGCAGTCCTGGGCTATGCAGCCGCCGTGGGCAACTTTTTCCTGATGGCGCTTACCGTGCAGAAGGTGACGGGCGATATGCCCGTGCTGCCCAAGCAGGAAGAAGAAGCCGAGGAAACAGAGAAAGAAGAAAAGGAGCAGCCCTTAAGCGACGAAGCGAAGCAGGCGGGCAAGAAAATGCAGCTTTCCTTCCTGCTGCGGCTGCTGATGCTGGGCGGCGTGGCGGCGCTGGCTGTCACATCGCCCGTCTTCCATCCCTGGGCTTCCCTTTTGCCCATGCTGTTTCCCCGCATTGTGATCGCCCTGCGAAGCTTGTTTGATAACAAACAGAAGGAGGCATAATAATCCCTGTGGAAAACAAAAAAAATTCCCGGCTGGTGGATGCCCTTCTGCTGCTGATGATGATCCTGCCGCTGGTGCTGGCGCTGGTGATCAAAATCTGCACCACGCCGGACGCGCCGCTGGAAGACGGCGTGGTCATCTCCGGCGCGCAGGTGTACTTTACCATTCCCATGCCTTTGCAGGAATGGCCCATCACCGCCGCGCAGGTCAATTCCTGGGCGGTGATCCTGTCCATTCTGGGCCTGTGCCTGTACCTGACCCACGGGATCAAGGTGATTCCCGATTCCAAGCGGCAGCTGGCGGCGGAATGGATCGTGGACACGGTCAATAAGCTGGTGAAAAGCAACATGGGCGAAAAGTTCATGGGCTTTGCGCCCTTCGTGGCCGGTATCCTGGCCCTGTCCGCCCTCTCCAGCCTGAGCAGCCTGCTCGGCCTGTTCGCCCCCACGTCGGATCTCAACGTGGTGCTGGGGTGGGCCATTCTGGTGTTCATCCTGATTACCCACTACAAGCTCAAGGGCGGGCTGTGGAATTACATCAAGGGCTTTTTCAGCCCCATTCCCGTGTTCGCGCCCCTGAACATCATCGGCGAAGTGGCTACGCCCATTTCCATGTCCTTCCGTCATTACGGCAACGTCATGAGCGGCATGGTCATTTCCACGCTGATCGCCTACGCCCTGCGTAGCCTTTCCAACGCGCTGCTGGGTTGGCTTCCGGGCATCCTGGGCAAGATTCCCTTCCTGCAGGTTGGTCTTCCCGCCGTCCTGTCCCTGTACTTCGATATCTTCTCCGGCTGCATGCAGGCGTTCATTTTCGCCATGCTGACCATGATGTTCGT
>CACWWM010000321.1 GCA_902764565.1 uncultured Eubacteriales bacterium | reverse complement strand
TCCCGCTACTGCGATTTGCTCGCAGATCATATCCAGGCTCTTTTCAGGGTCGGGGGCGGTTTCATCGCCTTCCCGCAGGACGCGGCTGTGGGCGGCGAGTACGTTGTTGACGGCGGCTTCCAGGCAGGCGGCTTCCCGGGTGAGACGCAGGGAAAAGCGCAGCAGCTTGGCCAGGGCCAGGGCGGCGGAGAAGGGTTGGGGCGTTTCTTCGCCCGGCAGGGTATAGGGCGCGAAGACCCCCATTTCCGCATCCAAGGCCATATCGTGCATGACGGCGGGAGAAGCGCACAGGGCGGTGCCGGCCGCATTCAGCATACTGCCCGCGTAGGGCGGGCACAGGATCAGGCCCATGCGTTCCGGCGCGGTGATCATGGCGCTGATGGCTTCCGGCCCGGTCATCAAAACAGCGGGCACCTGGGGAAACAGTCCTGCCTGGGCCCGGATCTCGGCTTCCCAGGCCTGCCGGTTCGCGCCGGTGGGAAAAACGGAGCACAGGCGGCAATCCTGCTCCTGGGCGAACTGGAAAGCGGCGCGGCAGGCGGGGAGCAGTGTTTCCTCGTCCAGGGACAGCACGGCGCCCACGTACAGCACGGCGGGGGCTTCGTCCCGGGCGCAGAGGGATTCCGGCACGCAGAAGGAACGGATGAGCAGCGGCATGGCCAGTTCGTCCAGCAGCGCCTGAAAGGCGGGATTTTCGCTGCTGCCCGCAAACACGGCCCGGAAATCCTGGCAGGCGGCAAACGCCTTTTCCTCCATTTTTCCCTCGGCCAGAAAGAAGGAATGGCCGAAAGCGCTGGAAATATCCGTCAGCAGTCGGCTGGCGTAGGCGCAGTTGGCTTCTTCCTGTTTTCCGCCGGAAAGCAGCATGATCTTGGCGCGCAAGCAGCATCATCCTTTGTGCAAATCGTTAGATCGTCCAAATCTCCACGGCGGTGTAGCCGTCGATTTCCGGCACCTTCACCGCGATCAGTTCGCTGCGGGAGGTGGGCACGTTTTTGCCCACGAAATCCGCCCGGATGGGCAGCTCCCTGTGACCCCGGTCCACCAGAATGGCCAATTGGATCAGGGCGGGACGGCCCATCTGAAACAGGGCTTCGATGGCGGCCCGGGCGGTGCGGCCGGTAAAGAGCACGTCGTCCACCAGCACCACCCGCTTGCCGGCGATGGGGAAGGGTACCTGGGTTTCGTTGAGCCGGGGCATGTCGTTTCCCACAGCCGTGGAAAGATCGTCCCGGTACAGGGTGATGTCCAGCACGCCCACGGGCACTTCCCGGCCTTCGATGACGGCGATTTTTTCGGCAATGCGCCGGGCAAGTGGCTCGCCCCGGCGGCGAATGCCGATCAGGCACAGGTTTTCACAGCCGCCGTTTTTTTCCAGGATTTCATGGGCGATGCGGGTCAGGGCCCGGTTCACGGCTGTTTCGTCCATCAGGCGGGCTTTCAGCTCGGGCAAAGGAATCACTCCCATTCCAGCGGGTAATTGGTGACGGCGTACTCCAGGTTCTTCACGTTGGATTTGTTGGTCAGGGTACTGAGAACGGTGTTGATCTTGGCGGTTTCGGTAAAGGGCGTAATGGCGAAATCGTTGTAATCGCTGCGGGAGGAAATGCGGCAGGGAATGATGCGGAAGGGATTGTCCAGGATTTCCCCGTCCTTGATGCGGAAGCGGCACTGGAAAATGAAGGTGCACATATCGCTGGGCTTGTTGTTGCCCGCGAAGGAACAGTTGGCCAGGGAATACACGATGTACCGGCCCTTGTAGCACTCGATGGGATTGATGCGGTGGCTGTGGTGGCCCAGCACCAGATCGGCCCCCGCGTCGATGGCGGCGCGGCCTAACGTGATCTGGGAATAGGGGGATTCGTTCCGGGGGGCGTAATCCAGTTCCTTGCCCCAATGGAAGCTGACGGTGACCAGATCGCAGGTTTCCTTGGCTTCGGCAATGTCCGCCGCCACCACCTTCTGCAGCTCGGAAGCGGACAGCTCGTCGCTGCGCAGGGGCGGAACGATTTGGTAGGCCAGCATGCCGATGCGCACGCCGTTGGTTTCAAACACGCCCATGTGATCCTTGTTGCTCCACACCACGCCTACGCTTTCCATGGCGGCGATGGTGGAGGCGATGCCGCCGTCCCCGAAATCGTTGATATGGTTATTTTCCATGGTCACGGCCTCCACGCTGTTGCCGCTGAGGGCTTCGGCGTAGCTGGGGGAGCCCAGGAACAGATAATCGTTTTTCTTTTTGCTGGAGGGGATGGAGTAGCTGTCGGCCAGCACGCCCTCGAAATTGGCGATGGTCAGGTCGTCCTCTTCAAAAATGGTTTTCACGTTCCGGAAGATAAAGTTGATATCGCCGTTCTGCTTCTTCAGCTCTTTTTCAAAGATGGACGCGCCGCTGTGCTGCACGTTGCGGCCGATGGTCACGTCGCCCACCGCCGTCAGGGTGATCAGCACGCTGCCGTCCGCCTGCAGCACGGGTTCCGGCGAGGGGGAGGGCTCCTCCACAGGTGCGGGGGCATCGCCCGGCCCCGGCGGGGGCGTGACGGGATTCAGCAAAGCGTCCAGGGAGATTTCCTCGTCGTCCCAATCCTCTGCCTGCACCACGGCGAACATCAGCGACGCCAGCAGCGCCGCGATCAACAGTATGGATAAATGCTTGCGCATGGCTTTCCTCCTGGGGATTTATAAGGATTGAATGAATTTTTCCATTCGGGCGAAGGCTTCCAGCATCTTTTGCATGTCGGTGGCGTAGCAGCAGCGGATGTGGCCCGCGCCGCTTTTGCCGAAAGCGTCGCCCGGCACGCACACCACCTTGTGCTCCCGGAGCAGGCGGGTGCAGAATTCCTCGCTGGTAAGGCCGGTGCTTTGAATGTTGGGGAAGCAGTAAAACGCGCCCCGGGGCTCAAAGCAGGAAAGGCCCATTTTGCGGAAAGCGTCCAGCATCACCCGGCGGCGGCGGTCGTAGCTGCGCCGCATGGTTTCCACGTCCTCATAGCCCGTTTCCCGGTTCTTTTTCAGGGCCTGCAGACCGGCAACCTGGGCCTGACGGGGGGCGCACATGATGGCGTACTGGTGGATTTTGTTCATTTCATACAGGAAATCCTGGGGCCCGCAGGCGTAACCCAGCCGCCAGCC
>CACWWM010000320.1:2389-5811 GCA_902764565.1 uncultured Eubacteriales bacterium | reverse complement strand
TCACTTTTGAATAATAACTTGCAGGACAAACTGTGAATCACTATATATAACTCCACCCTCCACTCTCCACCCTCCAAACTCACTTAAAGCGTTCTTTAAGTCGATACGCCCGCCGGCTTACTCCACCGCTTTGGTGGCAATCACATCCACGCCGGTGCCGCACACGTCGGGGATCAATACATCCCCGGCGGCGATGGGCGCGGTGAAGGGCTTGGCCATGATGGCGCGCATACAGTCGTCGATCAGCTTCTTCAGTCGTCGATCAGCTTCTTGGGAATGGGCGTGCGGGTTTTCAGGCTCACGGGCGTTTCCCGATCCTGCACCGGGGCCACGGCGGTGACCATGCGCAGGGGGGCCACGCATTCCTGACGGGCGTAGGCGTCGCCCCGCTTGCAGGTGTTGCCCTTGACGGACAGCACGGTTTCCCCTTCATGGGTCACTTCCATGCGGCAGCCCACGGGGCAGTTGATGCAGGTGATGATTTCAGTAGTAGCCATATTTCATTCCTCACTTTTCTTTCCCGCCAGCCGGATGATGGCGCGGGCAAAAATTTTCGCGTTCTGGAACAGGGATTCTTCCGTGATATATTCGTCGGCCTGATGGGCCATTTCCACTTCGCCGGGGAACAGCGCGCCGAAGGCTACGCCCTCCTCCATGGACTGGGCGTAGGTGCCGCCGCCGATGGCGATGGTGCGCTTTTCACCGCCGGTGACCTCATGATAGGCTTCCAGCAGTTCCTGCACCAGCTCGGTCTGGTCGCTGACGAAGTGCGGGGGCCGGGTGCCGTCGTCTTCCGCCCGCAGGTATTGAAGGCGCTGGTTCAGCAGCTCGTACATGCGGCCCGGGTGGAACAGCACGGGATAGCGCACGTCCATGATCGCGTCCAGCTTGCCGTTTTCGATGCGGATGATATCCAGGCTGGCGGTCAGCTCGCCGCTCACGTCGTCCCGCATGGCGATGCCCAAGTTTTCGCCGTTGTAGGTCATGCCCACGCCGTCGGCCAGCTCCAGCAGCGCGCCCTGGGCGCCCAGCTCCTTGAAAATCAGCAGCATCTGCCCGATGGCGTTTTTGCCGTGGGAGGGGAAGGCGGCGTGGCCGGTGAGTCCCTTGGTTTCCAGGATCACCGCGCCGTTGCCCACGGTGGCTTTCACCGGGAAGCCCAGCTTCTTTCCCGCTTCCTCGGCCTTGGCGGCCAGTTCTTCATCGCCCTCCACCAAAGCGGAGGCGAAGCCGGGGATCACGTTGCTGCGTTCGCCCACCTGCATGGACAGCACCTGCAGGCCCTCCGGGCACAGGTCGCCCACAAAGCGCACGTGAGAACCGCCTTTTTCAATGTTGATGACCGGATAATCCGCGTCCGGGCTGAAGCCGGAACGGGGCATGTCCGTCACTTTCTTGTAATACGCCATATCGGAGGAGCCGCATTCCTCGTCGCAGCCCAGAATCAGGCGCACCTTGCGGCGCAGGGGGATGCCCGCTTCCTTCACCGCCCGCATGGCGTACAGGGCGGCCACCGCCGGGCCCTTATCGTCGCTGGTGCCGCGGCCAAAGATTTTGCCGTCCACGCGCTCGCCGCCGAAGGGTTTTTTCGTCCAGCCGTCGCCCACGGGCACCACGTCCAGGTGGGCCAGGATGGCCAGGGCGTCCCGGGTGCTGCCTTCGCCCAAATCGGCGTGACCGGCGTAGCCGTCGAAGATTTGGGTTTTCAGGCCGAATTTCTCACAGTCCGCCATGGCGGTGTCCAGGGCCTTCCGGGCTTCAACGCCGAAGGGCGCGCCGGGGGCGGCGTCCCCCTTCACGCTGGGGATGCGCACCCACTTCTGCACCGTTTCCATCATTTCTTCCCGGTACTGCAGCAAAAGCTGTTCAATCTTATCCATGGATCATTTTTCCTCCAAAGCAGCGCCTAAGCGCTTGATTCCTTCCTTTAATTGAGCGCGGGGGCAGGCGAAATTCACCCGCATGAAGCCCTCTCCCTCCTCGCCGAAGAACGTGCCGCCCGTGAGCGCCACTTTGGCCCCGCGGCATTTGAGGGCCATTTCCTCGCAGGTCAGCCCGTAGGCCCTAAGATCCAGCCAGGCCAGATAGGTGGCCTCGATGGGGCTCATTTTCGCTTTGGGCACATATTCAGCTACCCACCCGGCCAATAATTTCCGGTTGCCGTCCAGGTAAGCGATGAGCCCGTCCAGCCATTCGTCGCCCTGGGTGTACGCGGCGCGGGCAGCCAGCAGAGCGAAGGTGTTCCCGCACATCACGCCCGCGGCGTTCAGTTCGCTCCGCAGCTTTTCCTGCATGTCCGGGTTCATGCACACCATGGCAGCCTGCTGGAGCCCCGCCACGTTAAAGGTCTTGCTGGCGGAACAGAGCATCACCGCCCGGTTCCGGCCCTCCGGGATGGACAGGATGGAAACGAACTTCCCCGGCGCATACACGAAATCGGCGTGGATTTCATCGCACACGATGGGCACGTCGTATTCCTCCGCCAGCTCGCACAGCCGCGTCAATTCCGCTTCGCTCCACAGGCGGGAGGCGGGATTGTGGGGGCTGCACAGCATCATGAGCTTCGCGCCCTCCTGCAGGGCCTTTTGCATGGCTCCGAAATCCAGGTCATAGCGCCCCGTTTCTTCGTCCCGCAGCAAAGACACCGCCCGGACGGCCCGGCCGTTGCTCCTGATGGAGCCGTAGAAGGGGCCGTACACCGGGGTCACGATGGCCACGCTGTCCCCCGGCCGGGTCAGGGTGCGGACGCAGGCTTTGAGGCCCGTGACCACGCAGGGAAGCATGGTGATTTCTCCCGGCTGGATTTCCAGCCCGTGCCGCCGACGCCAGAAGCCGATCAGCGCTTCATCGTCCGCCGGGTTTTCGATGGTATAGCCGAAGCAGGGATGCTCCGCCCTTTTCTGAATCGCTTCCACAATGGCGGGGGCGCAGGCAAAATCCATGTCCGCCACCCACAGGGGGATACCGCCCGGGTCCATCACGCTCCGGTCGTCCCATTTTTCGCAGTCCGTATTCCGCCGGTCGATGATCCGGTCAAAAAACGCTTCGTCAAACTTCATTCTGCTTTCCTTCCCGGCAGCGGATCACCCAGAAGCCGCCGCTTTTGTCCACGGTATCCACCTGCTGAAAAATCGTTTTCAGGTATTTTACGGCGGATTCCGCCCCCTGCTGTTTCCGGATCACGATGTAAAGCGACCCTTCCGGCGAAAGCTTTTGGGCGCTTTCGGCGAACAGGCGGTAAATCACCTGCTTGCCAGCCCGGATGGGGGGATTGGTGAGAATATAATCGAAGGGGCCCTCCACCCGTTCCAGCCCGTCGCTTTGCGCCGTTTCCGCCTGTACGCCGTTGGCCGCCGCGTTTTTCGCCGCCAGCGCCAGGGCCCGTTCGTTCACATCGCTCATGACGATGCGGCAGGCGGGAT
>CACWWM010000320.1:0-2308 GCA_902764565.1 uncultured Eubacteriales bacterium | reverse complement strand
CGGCAGGGCCCGCAGCAGCACGTCCGTGCCGAAATCCACTTCGCCCCGGGAGAAAACCCCGGCGTCCGTCAAAAACCGCAGCGTTTCGCCCCGGTAAACGTATTCCGCTTCCGCGTAGCGGTGCTCGCTCGTCGGGGACGCAGAAAAATAATGATCACTCATGCTTCATCCCCGCCGCCGCGTACAGGGCGGCGATTTCCTCATCGTTCAGTTCCCGGTAATCCCCGGGCGACAGCGTTTCATCCAGGGAAAGAGGCCCAAAGCGCAGACGGCGCAGTTCCTTTACCGGCTTTCCAACCGCCCCGAACATGCGCTTGACCTGGTGGAATTTCCCCTCCCGCACAGTGGCAAGGCCCACGCCCGGGGCCAGGATTTCCAGCTTCGCGGGCAGGGCCGTAAAATCTCCCAGGGGGATGCCCGCCGCGAAAGCTTCCACGTCCGTCTGATCCAGCGCGCCCTCCACCTTGGCTTCGTACACCTTATCCACATGCCGGGCGGGAGCAATCAGCCGGTGGGCCAGTTCCCCATCCGTGGTCAAAAGCAGCAGACCGGTGGTATCCTTATCCAGCCGTCCCACGGGCATGCAGCCCAGGGAAGCGTACACCGGCGGCAGCAAGTCCATCACCGTGCTTTGCCAGGCATCCTCCCTGGCGGTGAGCACTCCGGCGGGCTTGTTCATCATCAAATACCGGTTCATCCGGCAATCCAGGGCCTTGCCGTCCAGGGTCACAACCGCCCCTTCCGGCACGGGATAAGCGCCGGAGCGCGCCGTTTCCCCGTTTACCTGTACCCGCCCGGCCCGTAAAAGCTCCCGGCATCCGGAACGGGACGCTTCGCCCAAACGGGCCAGCAGTTTATCCAGCCTCATGGTCATTCCTGCTTGCTTTCGGCAACCTCCCGGGCCATATTCGCGGCGTCGTCGGCCAGCCGCGCGGCCTGCTCGGCGGCCTCCCGGGCTTTCCGGGCGGCTTCCTGCGCTTTCAGCGCGGCTTCCTTCGCCTTATCCTTTTCCGCATGGGCCTGGCTGCGTTCCGGGGCCGGAGCGGCCTTCTCTTCGCCGTTTTCATCGCCGGCATGGAAGTCCACTTTCTTGGCTTCCGCCGAGGCTGCGGAACCTTCGTGCGCCTGATCGGAATTCCCGTGGCCGGACGAATGGGAAGCGTGGTCGTGGCTCCGCATCAGCGTGGCGATCAGGGCGGTGTTGCGGGTCTTTCTCAAAATCCAGAAGGGCACGTACAGCAAAAGCACCACGCCGCCCAGCATCAGCAGCACGCTTTGGGGCAGCGGTGAACGCAGCAGACGCAGCAGCTGGCTCAGCACCATTTCGGGGCTCAGGGAAAAATCCACGTCCTTGAGCGCGTAGGGCACCAGCACCGCCCCCAGGCCGATCCAGGCAGGCAGGGCGAGGAAGAAGTTCACAAAGGTATTCTTCCGCATTTCACTTCTGTGCTTTTTCAGAATGCGGCGGCTCCAGTGCAGGGTCTTGACCGGGCCCAGGGAGCGGGCAGGCAGATACTCAAAGGGCAGATCGCGCCACCAGCCGTAGGCGAACAGCAGGCCGGCTGCGAGCATCAGGGCCAGCGCTACCATAGCGCCCGTATTGATGTTGGATTCCTGCCCCACCAGGATTGCCAGGTTGCGGATAGGCATCCAGAAGGTTTTCACGTCCAGTCTGGTGCGGAACACCGTAAAATACACCGTGCCCGCCAGGAAGGGCAGCCCCCACACGATGCCCCGGGCATAACGCAGCAGCCCGGTTTTCAGCCATTTTTGGTAGACGCCTTTCTTTTTGTGGTTCATATGCCGGGAATAGACCATGCGGCGCATTTTTTCCCTGCCCCAGAAACGCATGGGGATCACGCCCAGGATATACACGGCGGCGCACAGGACGCAGCCCATCCACAGGGGCAGCTTGCCGCCGAAATCAACGCACAAAAGCAGCGGCAGAAAAACGGCGATCCTCAGTGCCGCCGTTACCATCGCCACCGACGCAATCCCGTTTATATTCTTTTTCAGGCACTTCCATGCCGTTTCCCAAACAGACGCCTTTGCCTGTTCTTCCCCTCTGGTCATGGTTTCAACCGCCTTTCACGCTTCATATTCTTCCGATCATATTATAACGCATAATCCCCGCAAATGCAACAAAAACCCCCGAAGAGGCAGGGCTTACGCATGAATTACAAAATTGGATTTGTTGAAGAGGAGTATCGGGGCTCTCCGCCCCCAAGCCCCCGACCAGGGGCGTGACGCCCCTGGACCCTCACTTGGCGAAATAACTTGTGCGGGTATTCCGAACAAGCACCGCCTG
>CACWWM010000319.1 GCA_902764565.1 uncultured Eubacteriales bacterium | reverse complement strand
CTGGAACGAAGCCCTGTCCCGCATCGACGCGCAGTTCGACACGGAACGGGACGAACGCATCTTCTATTCCAATTTCTATCATTCCCTGGTCAAGCCCTGCGATTTCAGCGGGGAGAGCTTCCTGTACGGTCAGGAAGAATTTGTGCTGGAATTTGCCACCATCTGGGATCAGTACAAAACCCAATTGCCCCTGATCGACACCCTGTACCCGGACATGGCCCGCCGCGTGGCGGCAACCCTGCTGAACGTGGCCGAAGCAACCCACAAAATGCCCCATACGCTCATGATGTGCGGGGATTACGAGGGCATCAGCACCACCCAGGCCCGCATGCTGGCCGAACACGCCCTGGTGGACGCTTATTTCCGGGGCGTGGAAATGGACAGGGAACGGGCCCTGCGGCTGATGCTGGCAGATACCTTCGATTGGAACAAATTCGATCAGTACGCCCTGGACGCAGAAAACGCCAAGCACAAGGCGTTTATCATCGATATCACGGACGCCTGCGCCGCCTGCGCAAAAATGGCCCGAGAAATGGGGGAAACAGCGGCTGCTGAACGCTTTGAACGGGTGGCCGCCCTGTGGGTGAATGTGATCGACCCGGAAACGGGGCTGCTTCGGGACGGCGAACGGTTCTACGAGGGCACCAAGTGGAATTATTCCTTCAGGCTCATGCACGATATGCAAGCGCGGATCGGTATGGCGGGCGGAAAAGAGGCTTTTGCCGCCCTGGCGGACCGGTTCTTCGGCTTTGTTCACCCGGAGGACGATTCCTCCTGCTGCTTTGAGGGCTTCAACAACGAAACGGACATGGAATCCCCCTATGTGTACCATTTCGCGGGACGGCATGACCGGCTGAGCGAGGTGATCCACGCGGGGCTTGATTACATGTTCACCGAGGGCCGGGGCGGCGTGCCCGGCAATAACGACAGCGGCGGCCTTTGCTCCTGCTACCTGTGGAACGCCTTGGGCGTTTTCCCCGTCAGCGGGCAGGATCTGATGGTGATCGGCTCTCCCCGCGTTCGGGAAGCGACCCTGCGCTTAGGCAGCGGAAAAGAATTGCACATCAAAAAAACAGGCCGGGGAATTTATGTAAAAAGCGCTGCGCTGAACGGAAAGCCGCTTGAGACGCTGTGCTTCTCCGCCCGGGAAATGATGCGGGGCGGGGAACTGAAACTGACCATGACGGAGGACGTTGCTCAAGCACAGCTTGCCTGAACGCAGGAGAAAGGATGCTGACCCGTGCAGTGGACGAAACAGCTTAAAATGATGATTTCGGGCGTGCTGACCGTCCTTTCCCTGGTGCTGGCGCTGCAGGCCCGCAGGCCCTCCTGCTGGGTGGCGGCCCTGGCCATGGCGGTCAGCTCCGTTGGGGACGGACTGCTGGCCGGGCACCCCAAATGCTTTGCTTCTGTCCGGAACAAATTAACAAAGGGCGGCATCGTTTTTCTTGCCGCCCATATCCTGTATATCACCGCGCTGGTCTTGGCCACCGGTCAGCGGGTGGAAACGCTGCTGCCGCATTTCTGGGGGCCCTTTGCTGTGTTCGCGGGGCTGACCGCGCTGCACAGCGTCCTGTATTTTTTCATGAAGCATGACCGACCGCCGCTGGCTTTTTTCGCCGCGGCGTTTTGCTATCTTCTCACGGTCGGAGTCCACGGGGCTGCGGCGTTCTGCGCCGCCGCGCAGGCGGATGGAAATTTTGTCTTGAACGCCATAGGCGCCGCGCTGTTTTTCCTGTCCGACGCTTCGCTGCTTGCCCGGAAATATGGGGCCATCAGCGGCGAATGCGTGACGGACTTTATCTGGCTTACCTATATTCCCGCCCAGCTTTGTCTGCTGCTGGGATTCTATTTGGCCTGACGGGCTTTCTTTGGCTTTGGCGCGGGTAAATCGTCGGCGATGGCTTCGATCAGCTCCCGGAGGAACGCGCGGTTTTCCACATTGTCCACCAGCAGCATTTCCTTCGCCCCTTCATAGGGCAATTCCAGCTCCGCGTCCGGCATCCTTTCGATGGCGGACTTTGTTTGTTTCACCAGAAAGCGGTCGTCGTAAATGCCGCCTACGACTTTGCCATTGCAGTAAATGACGTATTCGCCCATCATGGCGCGAAAGGCAATGCACTCCGCTTCGGAAAGCTGATCTAAAATGAAATCCAAATATTCCTTGCTGGACGCCATGGCTTATTCCTCCTTTACCATAACTGTTCCCGGGCCGAAAGCCGGATCGGTTCAAGCCGCTTGGGCAGCATGCAGGGCACCTGACCGGGATATTTCGCGTCCAGATAATCGGCGAAGGCCGCCGGGTCGCCGGGATTATCGGCGAACATGTCCCAATGGCCGGGAATTACCAGGCGGGGCTGCAGCTCGCCCGCTAAATCGGCGGCTTCCTGGAAGGTCATGTTGCCGATGCAATTGCGCCGGTACCGCGCGCCGTCCCGCCCGTTGATGGGCAAAAACGCCGCGTCGATGGGCCCGAAGTCCTGAAGCTTTTTCAGCATGCCTTCATACCGCAGGGTATCCCCGGCGTGGTAGATGCGCAAACCGTTCCCTTCGATGATATATTGCAGGCTGGGGTACAGCCCCGTTTCCGGGTCGCGGTTCAGGAATTCATGGGCTGCGGCGATGGCGCGCACCGTGATTTCCCCGATTTGGCAGCTTTCGCCGTCGTTCAGCCCCCGGCAATTCTTTTCAGAAACGCCGTCGGAAAGAACGCTTGCATGGTGCGCTTCGGGAAAAACGAACAGGGCTTTGGGGCATTTTTTTGCCCACACCTGCCAGGAAGGGTGATCCATATGATCCGCGTGGTCATGCGTACCCAGGAAAACGGTCACACCCGCTGCTTCTTCCGCTGGAAAGGGCGGGGGTACCAGCCTGTCGGGGTTTTCGGCGGCGTAGCAATCCACGCACAGCACCGCATCGCCCATTTTCACCAATAAACCCATCTGGCCCAGCCGCCATAAAACCGCCGTTCCGTAAGGCGCAGGCGTATTCAGAACGCTTTGCAAAAAATCATTCATGCTTTTTCCTCCCGCAGCTATTGACTTAGAGTGAACTTTAGGGATTATGATGATATTAACCGGTATTTTTCCAAATGTCAATCCCGATTTTGCGCTGTTCGGAAAGGAAAGCAAGCAATGGATGCTCCTTCAAAAATTCGGGTCAATCAAGTGGGGTACGACCTTCGAT
>CACWWM010000318.1 GCA_902764565.1 uncultured Eubacteriales bacterium | reverse complement strand
AAAAACGCATGAAAAAACGGTTTTGCTACGGCGCCATGAAAAGGATCGCGGCGATGCTCCTGATTGTTCTGTGTATGGTGGGAGCGGCAGGCTCCGCAGCAGCCGAAACAAAGCTGATGGTGGTTTCCGATCTGCATTATCTGGCGCCCCCTTTGTACCAGGGAAGCGAACTCTTCCTGAGGGCGCTGCGGGCCGGCGATGGAAAGATCACGCAATACGGCGAGGAATTGCTTTCCGCGCTGTATCAGGAAATCCTGTTTGAGCAGCCGAACGCCCTGATCGTCACCGGCGATCTGACCTTTAACGGCGAAAAGATCAGCCATGAAGCGCTGGCGGCCTGGTTCGGAACGGTGGAAGAGGCGGGCGTTGACGTTTGGGTGATTCCCGGCAACCATGACATAAATGTGGCAAATCCCATCGGGTATGCGGACGGAATGTATTATGGCGTGGCAGCGGCGTCGCCGGATGCGTTCGCGGCGATTTACGCCGATTATTTGGCGCCGGGAGAAGCCGGATTTTCCTATATCGCCAGGATCAGCGACGGGCTGTGGGTCGCCATGACGGATGTCGCCTGGTATCAGGATCAGGCGCTGACCTTCGGCCTGTTTACCGGCAGTCACGCCGCCTGGCTGGAAAAGGCCCTGAAAAGCGCCAAAGAAGCAGGGGCCCGGGTGGTAACCGCCACCCATCACAATTTGCTTGCGCACACGGAGTTTTCCAAGGAAAGCTTCCTGATGTTCGGCAATGAAAGCATGGCGGCGCTGGCAAGGGCATACGGGGTGGAACTGAACCTGTCCGGGCACATGCACATCCAGCATATCGCGCGGGAAGATGGCTTGGCCGACGCTGCCCTGGGCGCATTCTGCATTTGGCCGCATCGCTACGCCCTGGTGACGCTGGGCGATGACGGTTCGCTCCGGTATGAGGCAAAGGCCCTGAGCGATCGGTTTTTACCGGAAGGCTTTCTGGAAGAAAGCAAGGCGTGGTTCGCCGGTATCGCCCGGGACAAGACCAAAGCCCGTCTTGCCGGAACCGACGAGGAAATCGCTTTGATGGCGGATTACGCGGCGAAATTCAATTTAGCGTATTTTTCCGGAACCTACCGGAAAGAAGACGCCGGCTGGACCGACGATCCTGCCTACGCCTTGTTGGAAAATCAGGCGGACAATTCGTTCTTTCCGTATATGAAGCTCGTGATGAACGAAGCGGCCGGCGACAATCTGCACTGGGAGCAATGAACTGTTTTTCACGCCCCGGCAATCGACCGCATTGGTTTTTATCAAATAAAGAACCAGCGCGTTGCGGTGATGACCGGGCGCCGTACCCATGGCGGTTCCGGAAACGCCCTTGCTTACTCTTCATCCCGCAATCCTTGCGCGGACAAAACAGGATGATACAAAATAAACCTGTACCATGGGCAGAAAGCCAAATACAGATTCGGGAGGTATCCGTATGAAGAAGTATGTTTCTCTTTTTCTGGCGCTGGCGCTGGCACTGACGGTGATTGCCGTTCCCGCAATGGCGGAAACAACAATCAAAATCGGTGAACTCACCTATCTGAACAGCGACGGTACTTCCCGGAGCGGAATGCTGGTGGAGGCGCTGAAAGCCATCCAGAGCTACAGCGGCGGCTTCCAGATCTTTGGAAACACGTATGTCTTTAACGATGAAGAAGCGGCGGCTCCGGCGGAAATCGATCATGTGGAGGCTGTGGAGTTCGACAACCTGAACAGCATGGTCATGAGCCTGAAATCAGGATCGATTGACGGAATGATCGTGTATTTTACGGTGGGAAGTTACCTGTGCAGGCAGGACGAAAACCTGACCTCCTGGCTTGAGTACGGCGAGATGGAAAAAATATACGGGGGAGAAATGACGAATGTGAAGAACCGGTTCATCCTGGACCAGATCCTGGGAACTGACTTCTGCTTCCTTATGCTGGAAGATCGCCTTGCCCTCCGGGACGAGTTCAACCAGGCCATTGCCGATATGAAAGCGGACGGGACGCTGGATGCGCTGCGGGCTTCCATGATGGATCTGGATAAGGTGGAAATCCCGGAGATCGACAGCGCCGAAACGATCAGAGTCGGCGTTACCGGGGACCTGCCTCCCATCGATTACGTTGACGAAGCGGGGATTCCCGCCGGTTTCAATACAGCTGTCCTTGCTGAAATCAGCAAGCGGACCGGCAAGAACATCGAGCTGGTCAGCATTGAATCCGGCGCCCGTTCCCTCGCGCTGTCCCAGGGCATCGTGGACGTGGTATTCTGGAGCCGTATCAACACGCCGGACCAGCGCATCTTTGATTCCCTTCCCGAGAAGCGGAAACTGGACGCGACGATGATCGCCCTGGCGCTTTCGCCGTACCGTCATTCCGACATTGACATTCCCGAAGGCACCATCACGACGGACGGATATCTCCATGATATTTATGTGACAATTTATCTGAAAAAATAAAGCGGGCAAATCGCGGCAGGTATCTGCGAGCCCCTGTACTTCCCTGCAGCCGCTTCTTCGGAGGCGGCTGTTCATTATTGCGCCCGCAGATGTGTCCCAAATGGTTTATTGTTTTTACAAATGGTGCAATTACAATTCATCTTTTTATCAACTCCATAAAACACATTCGTATCATGTTCATGTTATGGTAGTTCCCAAAGAAGCAAAATCTCGGCTTTTTGTTGTGGAAACAAAGCGAGAACGAGCAAAAACTTTGAAAGAATATAGTAAAGAACGCGCAGAATTGAGAACAATAATTGAATCATGGTAGAATCGCCTTCTACCACGTTCAATATAGTTAAAATACTATATCTTCTAAAATACAAGAAACCCGAACCCTCCGCCTACTGGCTTGAAGTTCGGATTTCTCATGTTTGGTGGAGCATAGCGGATTCGAACCGCTGACCTCTACAATGCGAATGTAGCGCGCTAACGAGTTCAGCTTTCTGCACTCCCAATTTGGCTTCCACTTTGTTAAATGGGGTGTTAGCAACTTCGATAGAATCGAAGCATCTATACCGCACTCCTTTTTTTATTGTTCTGAAAAGAAAAAACTCGGCCAACATGAGTGTTATCTCGCGTTGGCCGAATTCTTTTGGTTTTATACAGCGATTGCCGGGATGCAGCGTTCCGCTTCATCGATCTGGATCAGAGGCTTCTCCTGAGCGATCTGCGTCCGGAAGGAATCAGCTGCCAC
>CACWWM010000317.1 GCA_902764565.1 uncultured Eubacteriales bacterium | reverse complement strand
CAAGGACCGCCTGCCCAGGGCCTACCGGCCCGCCCTACGCTGAAAACCAGCCCAAGGGCAGGTTTTCCGGGCGCTTCGGGCCCCGGCGACGTACACGCCTTGGGCTGCCGCCCGGCCTACGCTGAAAATGATCCACCGGATCATTTTCCGGGCGCTGCGGCCCCTGCGGATTATTGATGAAGGGGTTGCGACCCCTTCATACTTCCCCAGAGCTTTGTCTACAGTCTGACCCCGGGGCAGCCGATCCGGGGTTTTTGATCGTTCAGGCTTTGTGTTGTTTTTTCCATACAACGATGCTATAATATCCCCGCATTCGTCATCAATACGCAAATGGGGAGGTTCAAAGCATTGTCGATTTTGGAGCAATTGAACGGCGGCGCGCTGTACCTGATCTGCGGCGCCATCGTCGCCTTTATCGCCGTGGTATGCGTTGTGTTCCTGGTGCGCGCCTGGCGGGCGGGCAAAGCCCTGGGCATGGACACCGTGCGCATGAAGCGCGCCCTGGTTTCCAGCGTCACCTTTTCCCTGCTGCCCAGCGTGGGCATCCTGCTGGGCGTGCTGGCCTTAAGCGGCAGTTTGGGCACGCCCTGGCCCTGGCTGCGCCTGTCCGTGATCGGCGCGCTGCACTATGAAACCCAGGTGGCCGACGCGGCGGCGGAACAATTGGGCATCCGCCTGGGCAGCGATCCCATGACGGCCCAGGCCTTTTCCACCATCGCCCTGCTCATGAGCGTGTGCATCATGTGGGGCATGGTGCTGTCCACCCTGTTTAACCGCCGGTATCTGAACCGCCTGCAAAACGGCGGCGGCAAAGAGCCGGCCGGGCAAAAAAAGGGCGGCTTCGGCGATCACGCCATGGCGGCCATGTTCATCGGCATGGTCAGCGCCTACATCGGCAGCTATTTGGGCGCGTTCATTTCCGGCAAAGGGGCCTTTTCCTTCGCCGGGGACTGGTCGCCCCTGCTGACGGCGGGCGTATCGGCCCTGGTGATGGCCCTGTTCACTTATCTGGTCGAAAAGAAGAACATGGCGTGGCTGGATAACTTCTCCATCGCGGGCAGCATGCTGTGCGGCATGCTGGCGGCGGTCATCGTGGGATAAGGGGGAAAAAGCAATGACGAACAATCATGAAGCGTATTATGAAAAATACCTCAAATCCACCCACCGGCTGGGCCGCGCCGTGTCCGTGCTGACGCTGATCCTCCTTTTGGGCGCGCCCTTTGTGATCGGCGCGGTGCTGGGGGCCATGCCGGATATGCAGGCGGCCGCGAAGGGCTTTCTTTCCGTGGGCCTGGTGTGGACGGTGAGCAGCGTGGTGGAATTCCTGGTGTACACCCCCATGCTGGGCGCGGGCGGAAGCTACCTTGCCTTTATCACCGGAAATTTGATTAACATGAAAATCCCCTGCGCGGTGAACGCCAAGGAGCTGGTGGACGCCAAGACCGGCACGGCGGAAAACGAAGTGATTTCCACCCTGTCCATCGCCGCTTCCTCCCTGGTCACCATTCTGGTGCTGGCCGTGGGCGTGCTGCTGATGATCCCCCTGCAGCCCGTGCTGCAAAGCCCGGCCCTCCAGCCCGCTTTCGCCAACGTGGTGCCCGCCCTGTTCGGGGCCATGGCTTATAAATATTTCCGCAAGAGCCCGATGCTTTCCCTGGTGCCCCTGACGGTGATGACGGTGCTGTTCACTCTGGTGCCTTCCCTCACCTCCTCCACCAGCTTTATGATCATTCCCAGCGGCGCGCTGGCGATTGCTTTGGCTTATATCAAGTACCGCCGGACCGCGAAGGAGGCGTAAACCATGGCTGTGCTGTGGGTGATCCTGGGGCTGCTGGGCCTGCTGATTGCGCTTTTGCTGATCGCCGTGGTTCGCACCCTGCTGCTCCCCTCCAAAAAGTCCGCCTATGTTCCCAGCCCGGACCCGGATCGGGCCATGGCGTTGGCGAAAAAACTGTCCCGCATGGTACAGTACGATACCGTGTCCGTACCCGATACGGATCAGCGGGAAAAGTTCTTAGGCTTCCACAAAATCCTGGAAGAACTGTTTCCCCTGGTGCATAAACGCCTGGAAAAAACGGAAATCGACGGCAATCTGCTGTTTTTCTGGAAAGGCAAATCGTCCGAAAAACCCCTGGTGCTCATGAGCCACCAGGATGTAGTGCCCGCCGAGGGCACATGGCAGCACGGCCCCTTCTCCGGCGATATAGAAAACGGTCTGGTTTGGGGACGCGGCACGTCGGACACCAAATGCTCCGTCATGGCCTTTTTCCAGGCAGTGGAGGAGCTGCTTGCGCAGGGATACGTGCCGGAAAACGACGTATATCTTTCCTCCTCCTGCACGGAGGAATGGTCCGGGGACGGCTGCCCCAAGCTGGTGAGCGAGCTGAAACGGCGCGGCGTGCGTCCCTGGCTGGTTTGCGACGAAGGCGGCGGCATCATCACCGACCCCATGGGCGGCATCAAGGGCAATTTCGCCATGCTGGGCGTGTTTGAAAAAGGCCGGGCCAACGTGCGCTTCACCGCCGCATCCAGCGGCGGCCACGCCAGCACGCCCCCCGCCCATTCCCCCATCGCCCGGCTTGCCGCTTTCGTGCATGAAGTGGAAACCAGGCCCGTGTTCCGCCGGAAGCTGCCGAAAGAGGTAGCGGCCATGTTTGAAACCCTGGCCCCTTACGCCTCCTTCCCCATGAAGCTGGTTTTCTCCAACCTGTGGCTGTTCCGCCCGATCCTGCTCAAGGTGCTGCCCCTGATCAGCAATCAGGCCGGGGCCATGATCCGCACCACGGCGGCCTTCACCATGCAGTCCGGCTCCGACGCCTTCAACGTGCTGCCCCAGCAAGCCACCCTGGGCGCGAATTTGCGCTTTATTCCCCACCAGGGCATGGAAGAAAGCCTGCGCATCCTGAAAAAGCTGGCGGCCAAGCACAAGCTGACCATGGACGTGGTGATCGCCAACGATTACACCCAGCCCGTGGACATTCACGGCGAAGCCTTCCAGACCGTGCAGCGCACCGTGGAGCGCACCTTCCCCGGCTGCCCCAGCAGCCCCTATGTGATGACCGGGGCCACCGATTCCCGCTTCTATCAGGACATCTGCGAAAACGTGGTGCGCTTCGCACCTGTGGTGTACGGCCCCCGGCAGATGAAGGGCATGCACGGCATCGACGAAACCATCGGCATCGACTGCCTGCCCGGCGCGGTGGA
>CACWWM010000316.1 GCA_902764565.1 uncultured Eubacteriales bacterium | reverse complement strand
TAGGGGTAATCGCTGTAGCTGGACATATCCGTCAGCGTTTCAAAGCGCGGCTCAATGCCGAATTCTTCCAGGGTTTTTTCCGGGTTGTTGGAGCGGAGCAGCACCCCGTTGGTCATGGCGTGAAGCTTGGAGGCTTCCGTAAAACGGGTGCTTCCCGCCGTGGCGCTCACGATGGAGGATACTAGCATCACCACCGCGCAGGCCCCCGCGATCACAGAGGTTTGAGCCGTTCTGTCCTCCATCATGATCATGCGCGCAAAGTAAATCGTGAACACCAGCCCTGCGGCGGCGCAATGGCTTTCCGAAAGGGTCAGCGCGCAGCCGGAAACGAGGAAACCGAATAAGCCGGCGTGGGTCCATCTTGCGTCCTTGTGCTGCAAAGTCAGGGAAAAGCCCACGCAGTAAATCATGCAGATCTGCCACAGCGCATCCGGGTATAGGCTGTTGAAATAGGCCGTTGCCGCCGCGTCCCCGAAGAAAAGCGCCCCCAGGATCACCAGGAAGGTGGCTTCCGCTGCCACCTTGACCCGCGCTGCGATGCCCCGCAGGGCCACATATACAGCGGGCAAATACAAAAGGGTATAAAGCCCGGCCAGAAAGCGGATATCAAACAGGTTGTCATGAGTGAACTGGTCGTCCACCCACATGGCAAAGCGGATCAGCCACCGATGAACAGACAGGCCGGAAGGCTGATAGAGAGAGTGCAGGTACACCCGGACAAAGTAAGCCCCGGTGGGATAAGCCAAATCCTGCCTTCTGTATCCCAGCCCCGTGCCCTGCAGAATCCCGGTCAAAGACCCGTCATCCGCAACGCCCACAAAGGGGGGAATGAACAGAACGAAGGCCAGCATCGCCAATACCAGCGCCGTGCCCGTAAGAGCCGCCACATTAGGA
Organism: uncultured Eubacteriales bacterium; assembly: GCA_902764565.1. Classification (GTDB taxonomy): domain Bacteria; phylum Bacillota; class Clostridia; order Christensenellales; family Aristaeellaceae; genus RUG563. The sequence continues at coordinate 2,310 of CACWWM010000316.1, read as the reverse complement.
GAATAGACCTTGCTCAGCCGCAGATTGTAGGCGTGGAACGCCCTGCGGAAAAAGCTCGCAAGCCGGGCAAACGGATTTTCACGCTTTTTTTCCATGCTCACATTCCCCATGCCGCAGGCTTTTCATCCGCCCAGGCGTTTGCCAGCAGCGGAATCAACTGGTCGAAGGCGTGCGCCGCGGCGCCTTTTTGCGCGTAAGCGCCAAAAAGCGCGTCGCTGGCATCCAGGATCAGCAGCCGGTCCATGCGGCGCAGCGCCAGTTCAAAGGCGCTTTCGTCCCCTTCCTCCCTGGCGATCAGGGCGGCCAGGCCCCATACCGCTGTGGAATGGTATTCAAAGCCCTTCACAGCCGTGCCGTCCACGTGATACCGGGCCGCCAGGTCTCCCGTTTCGATCCTGCTTTTCAAGAAAGCCCATGCATCCGCGGGAAGCTCCTTGGCCCTGCTCAGATTCCATAGGGTGTACAGGGCTTCCGCCGTGTTCAGCTCGTCCTGGCTGTACGATTTGGTGGCGTAATCATAAGAAGCATAGTAGAAAGGAAAACCGTCTGAAATTCTGCCGCCTGGCAAAATCTCCTCCGCCTTTTCAAGCACCGGAACAAAGCCCTCCATTTCCCCGGCGAGCTCCCGCAGGCTCGCGATATCCAGATAGCAAAGAGAAATGGTCTGCGCCTGGCCTTCTCCATTCAGCGAAGCGTAATCCACCAGGCCACCCTGATCGTTTACGCACAGGCGCAAAAGCGCTTCCGCTATGTCCCGGGCCGTTTGGTCATAGGCTTCGCTGCTCCACTTTTCACCGGCTTTCCGTAACGCGCAAATCAGGCGAAGATCATCCAACGCGGCGTTCACAGGGGCTTTCTGCCCTTCAGATACGTACCAGGCGGCCAAATTGTTTTCCAGCATGTTGGATTGGATAAAGGAAAGCGTTTGATCAAACAGCGCCTGATCGTCCTTCATCAAAGCGTAAAGCAGCATCAGCCCCTGGCTTTCGCTGAGCACATCCTGGCCCGAGGGGGATTCACCGCTGTTTGCCGTGCTGGTATAGACGCCGCCCCGCTGGTTGGACAGCCGCTCCCTGATGAAAGAAAGGCCCATGCTGGCGCGGCCCTGCAAAGCCCGTTTCAGCAGCCCTTCACACTCTCCCGGGGTCAGCGCTCCGGCGGCGAAGGAGCGCGCCGCGCCTTCCCGATCCAGCACCACAGCGGAGGGGATTTCCTGAAAGCCCCAGGAAATGTATACCTTTTCATCGGCGTCATAAACGATTGGCGCGCTTCCCTTCGCCTGGGCGATTTTATGTTGCGCCGCTTGCACGCTTTCCTTGCTTCTGTTCAGCCTGTCGGCCAGCACCAGTTTCACATGGTATTGTTCTGCCAAGGCTTCCATCTCTGCGATATACCGCAGCTGGTTTTCGCAGTCCGGGCACCAGCTGGCCCAGAAAATCAGCCAAAGGCCTTCTTTTCCTTCTTCCATGAGATCTGAAAGCGGAATGGGATTTCCCGCCTCATCCTCAAATACCGCTTCCGGCGGCAGGGACCCGACGGCCAGGTTTTTCGGCAGATAATCCTCCGGCATGGAAAGCGCCTGACGGGAAGGAGCGTCCGTTTGCGCCGGCGCATCCGCAGCCAGATTTCCCGCCAGCAGACGCCTGCCCAGCAGAATCCACATCAGCGCGATCAATATCGCTAACGCGGCGATCATCAAAATGAGCGTTTTTTCCACGTGGCTCATTTTTTTGCCGTATTCTTCTTTCAGTTTCAGCGCCGCTCCCTCCTTTCCTGACGCTATTTGGCAGATTCATTCTTACGGCAGACAAACTGAAGCTTAGAACTTGGAACTCGGTATATACCAGGCAGCAAAGGGATCATGACTGAACAGATACCAAGTAACTATTTTTCCCTCGTAAACTCTCGCAGTATCATCTTCTCCAAGCGCTCCACTTCCTTTTCTTGGTTTGTTTTTTCCGAAATATATATCAGCCCTATCGCGTAGCGCGTCACGGCGGCCAGCATCAGGTGGACGATGGCGGAGAACATCTCGCGCTCCGTCGTGTCTCGCGTGCGCAGCGTGCCGTCCTCCCTGCCCTTCTCATAAATCATGTGAAACACGTCCGTCAGCACGCCGATCATGTCCATATAGGGCGCCATCTGCTCGCTCGTGATCGCCTCGCTCTGGACATAGGCGTTGAAGAACTGGTTGAAGCGCAGCAGGTCCCGGCGTTCCCGGTACATCTGCACGAAGAGCTCCAGAAAGTAAGCGTAACCCTCCGCGGCGGTCCCGCCGGACGCCGGCGTTGCGGCGCGCTCGGCCTCCAG
>CACWWM010000315.1 GCA_902764565.1 uncultured Eubacteriales bacterium | reverse complement strand
CAGCAGATACCAGCAGATCACCGGAAGGATCATGCACAAATGCAGCTTATGTTTCTTGACCCGGCGCATGAAGGAACGCCGTTTTTTGAGCCGGGCCGTTTCTTGCAAGGCTGTCACGGCCACCGCCTCCTTTCAGCAGATTCGCGTTTTCAGTTTTTTGTCTCCCTGAATCTCACTGCCAGCATACCAACCTTGGCATAGAAATGCAAGTGAAAACTTCTGATTTCCGTACCAATTTTATGATATTTTGTCTTTTTTATGATTTGGGCACCATTTTCCTGATATCGCCTTTACAGGAGCACCCGGTTGTTATATGATGAAAACAACGAAAAAAGCCCTCTTGCGCGGAAAGGCGGCGATACCCTCATGGCAAAATATCAGCATTTCGATCCCCGGCACATGGCGGAGCTGGCGCATCATTACCTCACCAGCATGGTGGACGAAAAAAACGGCTATCTCCCCTATTGGCTCATCCTGCCCAATCAGAAACCGGCGGAGGCCGCCCATTGCCGGGTGGACGACGCGGAGCTGGTGGGCTCCTGGTACGAAGGACTGGACAGCGCCATGCAGGTGCTGGACACGGAGGAAGGCAAAGAAGTGCTGAAGGGCTTTGAAGCCTTCCTGCGCAGCAGCTGGGGGCCCAAGGGATTGAGGTATCACAATCCCTATCCCTGGACGCATACCATGCACGCTTCCTTCCATGAAATGGGTTATATCCTGCCCGCCCTGAACCGCATCCTGCGGAAAAACCCCGGGGATAAAGATATGGAAGAAAAAATTTCCGGCCTGATCCACGGCATGCGCTCCCTGGTGATCGAACGCAAGGTGCGCACCTTCTGGTCCGGCGATTCCCCCGAAGAAAAACCCATCTACGAATTCCCAAACGACGTGTATCTGCTGGACGGCGGCTTTGATCTGAGCCGCCATACGGGCCGGGGCGAGCAGCCCATCCGCAACGGCGTGGTGATCCCCGCCCTCATGACCCGCGCCCTGGAATGGGGCGACGAAGCGGCGCTGGACCTGGCTGCAGGCTTAGCAAACCAACTGCTGGGGCCCTCCCGCTATTTCAATTATCAATACGCCTTCTTCGGCCATGTTCATTCCGCCGTGTGGATCGCCAGCGGCCTTGCCGACCTGACCGACGCCACCGGCGACCCCGAATACCTGAAAGCCGCCAAGGGCATTTATGATTATGTGCGTTCCCTGTCTTCTTCTTTCGGCTGGGTGCCGGAATACGCCCAATGGCATCCCATGCGGGAGGAGCATTGCGAAACCTGCTGCTTGAAGGATATGCTGGTGATGGCAGACCGGCTGGTTCGCCACGGCTTCCCGGAATACTGGCAGGACATCGTGCTGTTCTCCCGCAATCAATTGGTAGAAAATCAAGTCACCAGCGCCACCTATGTGGTCACAGACAACAGCCGTCCGGACACGGAAAGCACCACCTGGCGGAACATCGACAAACGCATGATCGGCGGCTTTACCGGCGGTTCCCTGCCCAACAGCATTTCCCTTTCCAAGTTCCGCTCCATCGCGGGCTGCTGCGCGGGCACCGCCCCCATGGCCATTCAGCTGGTATGGGATCGGGCCGTTACGGAAGAGGAAAACTGCACGGCGGTCAATATCCCCCTGGATCGGGAAACCGACACCTGGAAGCTGGAAAGCAGTTATCCGGATCGGGGCGAAATGCGCCTGACGCTGAAAAAAGGCGGCCAGGCCGCCTTCCGCCGCTATCCCTTCATGGGGAAGAAAATCGAATGTCTGGTAAACGGAGAATCCGTTCCGTTCCGGGAAGAAAACGGTCTGATTCTTCCCCCGCCTCTGGCTCCCGGCGATACAGCCGCCCTGCGCCATCCCCTGCGCACTACGCAGAAAAAGGAATTTACCGCCGGGCAGGAATACACCGTGTTCTGGCGCGGGCCGGACGTGGTGGACATCACCCCCCACGGCGAGCATCTGCGCCTGTATCAGCGCGATCTGCGCAAAGAAAAGGTGCTGCCCCGCCCCGAGGACGTATCCTACACCGGCGCTGCCAATTACGGGCCCACTCAGCAAAAAAGATAATAATATAAGGAGGCGAACCCCATGCGTTGGATTTCTCCCTATTTTGAAGAAGGCACCTGGATTCGCGGCAATTTCCACACCCACACCGACGTATCCGACGGCAGCCACACCTTGGAAGAAGCCGCGGAAAACTATTTCCGCGTCTGCCACACCAAGGCGTCCCCCTGGATGGATTACCGTTTCCTGGCCATTACCGACCACACCACCACCGGCAAAAAGGAAATGTACCGACCCATCGAAAACACCGATCCGGACAAAAAGTGCATCCTGATCGAAGGCCGGGAGGACTCCTACAGTCATCACATCCTTGGCATCGGCTGCCGCATGACCTTCCAGGAAGACATCATCCAGAAGAACCAGGCGGATTACACCCTGGAGGATTACCAGCGAGTCATTGACGAGATCATCAAGGACGGCGGCATCGCTATTTTGGCACATCCCCATTGGCGCTTCGCCGATTATTTTTCCGGCGAAATGACCGCAAAGCTGGAACGCTACACCGCCATTGAAATCATCAACGGCGATCTGTATTCCGGCCCCGGCCATCTGGCCACCGACGTATGGGACGCCGCCCTGACCGCCGGCAAGCGCGTGTGGGCAACCGGCAACGACGATTTCCACTCCGTTCGGGATATGCACAACGCCTGGAACATGGCCCTTGTAAAAGAGGAAACAAAAGAAGGCGTGCTGGACGCCCTGCGTCACGGCAGCCTGTATGTTTCCAACGGGGCGGTTTTTGAGCGCCTCTATACGGACGGGGACTGGATCGTAGCCGAATGCCACCATGATTCCCTTTTCGATCTCCCCGAAAAGACCTTCCGCTTCATCGGCCAGGGCGGGCAGCTCCGCCAGATCCAGACCGGCAAAGGAAAAACCGCCGCCTACAAGTATCAGGGCGACGAACAGTATATCCGCGTGGAAATGTGCCTGAGCTGGGGCATGGCGGCGTTCTCCCAGCCGTTCTTCCCAGAAAAATAAGGAAAATCTGGGGGAAACCGCTCTTTTGAGGCAAAAGAGCGGTTTCCCCCAGCCCCCCTTCCGAGAAAACCACAAAAATGCGTCACGCCAGTTTAGGAGCAATAATCGTCACATACTGAGGAAATCCACTGCTTTTTCCACGAATTCGCTGAAAATGGAGTTCGCCCAGGCGAACCAGGGACGGCTGAACTGTTTCGGATCGTCCTTGTGCACACCCTCATGCATAAGCAGGGTGTCGGCGTCCATGTTTTCCAGCATATCCGCAAGGGCGCGGATTTCGTCCCCATCCTCCGCTGTCAGCCCCTGGATGCACAGGGAAATGGGCCAGATATAATCCACCGGCGTGTGCGGGCTGCCGATGCCCCGGGCGCACGTCCCCGCGTAATAGTATGGATTCGCAGGGCTGAGCAGCATGCGGCGGGTATTCTGATAAACCGGATCGTCCGTT
>CACWWM010000314.1 GCA_902764565.1 uncultured Eubacteriales bacterium | reverse complement strand
AATAATACGTATTCCAAATGGGCTGGGTACTGCCCCAGCACTTATACCCGGCAATGCCGTATTCATCCCACAAAACCTGGGTGCTCACGTTCATGCCGATATGGCTGGAGCCCAGGAACAGCACGTCCACCGTATCCTCCGGCAGATCGTAATAATTCCGCATGGGCAGGGTGCCATCCTCCTGCTTGAACAGAAGCACGCACATGATCATATACAGGATCAGGCAGAAGATAAGCACAAACAGGATGCCCTTCACGGCGATTGTACAGGCTTTCCGCAGCTTTCCCATCTTTTCTTCCTCCCGTTAAAACTGGAAATAGATGAAGCTGGCCGCGTCGTAGCCGGGGCCATACACGCCGAAAATCAGCAGCACGAGCAGGATGGCGTACACCGCGCCCCACCGCACCGGCAGGGACTGCTCCAGCAGCCGGTCGCGGATGCGGACGTTGTGCGCATGCAGGATATCCACCGCCAGCAGCACTGCGATGGATAGGATCATCACCCAGAAATTCACCTGATCCAGGCCCAGGGTATACAGCGTGCCGTCAAACAGCACCCAGGGATTGAATACGGAAACGGAACGCCAGATAATATCCACTGCGGCGTTCAGGGTGGGCGCCCGGAAGAATACCCAGGCCAGATCCACCAGCACGAAGGTAATGAAAATCTGGATCAGCCTGTGGCCGAAGGATTCGACGGGAATGCGCAGCTTTTCCAGCAGTTTTTTCCGCGCGGGCTGCAAAAGGGAGCCAACGATCTGCATGGCCCCGTTCAGGCCGCCCCAGATCACATACGTCCAGGACGCGCCGTGCCATAAGCCGCTGACCAGGAACACGATCATAATGTTGCGGTACCGCTTCCAGGGCGCGCAGCGGCTGCCGCCCAGGGGGAAATAGATATAATCCCGGAACCAGCTGGTGAGGGAGATGTGCCACCGCCGCCAGAAATCGGCCACGGAGGTGGCCAGGTAGGGCTCCTTGAAGTTCTGCATCAGGGAGAAGCCCATCACCTGGGCGGAACCGATGGCGATGGTGGTGTAGCCGTTGAAGTCGCAGTAAATCTGCACGGCGAACAGCACCGTGCCCAGAATGGGAATCACCCCTTCATAGGAGCTGTAATAGTTGTAGATCTGGTCCACCACGATGGCCACCCGGTCCGCCACCACGATCTTCATAAAATAGCCCCACAGCATGAGCATGGCACCCTGCGCCGCCTGCCGGGAATCGAAGCGGTGTTTTTCCTGGAACTGGCCCAGCAGGTTGCTGCTGCGCTCGATGGGGCCGGCCACCAATTGGGGGAAGAAGGACACGAACAGGGCGTAGCGGAAGAAATTCTTTTCCGCTTTCGTTTTGCCCCGGTATACGTCGATCACGTAGCTTAAGGATTGGAAGGTGAAAAAGGAAATGCCCACAGGCAGGGCGATGTTCAGCTTGGGAATTCTTAATTGGACGCCCACCAGGGCAAAAAGGGAAACCATGCTTTCCGTCAGGAAATTGGCGTATTTGAACCAGGCCACCACCGACAGGGTAAAGATGATGGTGACGGTGGTGTACAGGGTGGCCCGGCCCGTGCGGCGCTTTTTGAGGGCCACGCCCTCTTTGTCCTCCCGGCAGGAAATATCGATGAACAGCCCGTCCAGGTATGTGACTAGGGTGCAGCCCAGCATCAGCACGATAAAGCGGGGGTCCCAGCACATATAAAAGTAATAGCTGCCGATCAGCAGGAGCAGGTTCCGCACCTTCTGCCACGGGATGAGGAAATAAACCAGGGCGATGGCGGGAAAGAAAATCAGGTAGGACAGGGAGTTAAAAAGCATCTTTTCTTCTCCTTTCGCCGGACAATAAAGGGCGAAAAAGCAGCTTCGGTTCTTATCCTTTTACTTTTTTCTTGCCTTTTTTCCCGTGGGCCTTCCCGGCGGGAGCGGGCGTTTCTTCCGGGACACGCTGATCTGGAACGGGTTCCGGCTGCTGGGGCGGGGCCGCAGGCTTCAGCGGCGCGGGGTCGCTGGCGGCCACGCCTTCGCTGGCCACGATGCGGATATGGCCTTCCCGGATGGCCGCGCCCATATCAAACTGGGTGTGCAGCGATTCGGCGCGCAGACGCATGCGCTCCGCTTCCTCCTGCTGAAGCATAAACACGTGGGAATCCCGGGCCGCCTTTTCCGCCGCCTCCCGGCGCTTTCGCTCCAGGCGGTCCATGACGGACTGGCGCACCAGGGCCATCACTTCCTTGACGGACATGCCGCTCATCAGGCAAAGCAGGGCAAGGGCGTGATAGTGATAGCGGTTCTGGTTTTCCACAAACAGATGCAGCCCGACCGTGCCGCAGAAAAGCAAAAGACAGGCGTACATGGCGTCCGGCCCGCGGCGCAGGCACAGGCAGCCGTACACTCCGGCGGCGAACAGCAGCACCAGATAATACAGATCGCTTACGTCCATCATCCGGTACAGGAAAAGCTCCCTTTCGGGCGTCAGGGTGCCCTGCTGATCCATGAACAGGATGTTCCAGGACGCGCCGAAGTCGTCGTTGCCCCAGAGCACCTCAAATTTATGCACGAACAGATCCAGCAGCGCCCGGGGATCCACCTTCAGCCTCTCCAGGGCCATATCCCGGCACATGAGCTGGGCTTCCTGAGCCGAACCCGTGGTTTCCAGGGCGGCGTAAAGGTAGTCGGCGTCTTCCTGGTTCCAGCCGCCGTAGCTTTGCAGGTTCAGGCCCACCAGCAGGTTATAGCCATAGGAGGCGCTGCCCGCCAGCTGACGGTTTACCGCATAGCCCGTGCCCATGGTGAAGATGGCGGAAACGCCGAAATAAACGGCGCAAACCAGCGCGCAGCGCTTGACGCCGTGATTGGTCAGCCGCAGGCCCAGGGGAATATCGTTTCTGGGGAGGGACGGCAGTTCTTTTCTGCTGGGCAGCAGGCAAATCACCGCCGCGATCAGAAAAATCACCGCCATGGGGCGGATGAAGGAGGCGAAGGCCAGCACCGCCGCCATGACCGTCAGTTCTCCGGCGCACAGCCAGGGATGCTTCTCCTGGCGGGGGGAATCCTTCATGGACAGGGCGAACAGCCATGCGCCCAGCAGCAGCAAGAGGGTGAACAGGGGCTCGCTGGCAACGAAATTGCTGTACAGGATGTTGGAGGGAAGAAAAGAAACGGCGGCCAGGGCGACCAGGCCGCACAGCCTGCCGCCCAGCAGCCGGGCGATGCGCCAAACCACCAGGCACACGCCCACTTCCAGCACCAGGTTG
>CACWWM010000313.1 GCA_902764565.1 uncultured Eubacteriales bacterium | reverse complement strand
GCGCGGCCAGCATATGGCCAAAGTCCAAAATCAGCTGATCCCCGGCGGAAAAGCCGTATTTGCTGTTGAAGGCTTTCATGCCGCACAGGTCGATAAACAAAACGGCAGCTTTCTTCCCATGGGACAGCATGCCTTTCAGGCCCGCTTCCGCCAGTTCAAAAAAGTAGGTCATGTTGGGCAGGCCGGTGAGGGGATCATAATGGTTCTTGCGCATCATGCTTTCTTCCCGCATCATGCGGTTAAAGGAACGGTTTAAATCGTTTTCCTGTTCGCCGTCCACGCCGAACAAGCCCTCGTTGGCATACCATACGTAAGCAAGCCTCTCGCCCGTTGCGGTGGTCACATGCTCGCCCTGCGCGTGAACGATGATGTAATGCTCGTCATCCTCGGTGATTTTGCTGCGGTAGATCTCGTTGTACTGCCCGCCTTCGGTGGCAAAGCGGACGGCGGCGTCGGCCACCCGGGCAGCGTCGTCCGGGTGGGCAAGCCGGTACATGTCGTTATCCATTTCGTCATAAGCCTTTGCCCTGTCCGGATAACCGAACATGCGGCAGAAGCCTTCGGAAAGTGCAAGCGTAACCACCCGCTTATCGATAAACTGATAAACGGCAAAGGGGACGGGCGACGCCTCCATATCGGCGAAAACCTTGGGGTCGAACCGGTAACGCTCCATGCTGGTGTTCTCCTCTGATTGCTCGGCCAAAAACTATCCAGATGTTCAATGTATTATAACAAATACTTCATATTTTGTCTACAAAAAAATGCGTGATTTTCTCACTTTGCGCACAATTTTCTCCCATTGGAAGGAAAAAAGCGTCCAATGGCGTATCATTACCACGAACGCATGAAATACGGAGGGAGAAATGAACCCATGAAAAAGACTTGGCCCCTGGATACAGCCGTATCCTTTGATCCTTATTATGGCGAACCCAACCGCGACGGCGACCAGGGTTATGAAATCCTGCCGGACGGGCGTGTGACCGTGCGGATCAAAGCGCCGGGCGCCAAGGAAGTGGCGCTGGATCAGTTTGGCCGGATGCATCCCCTTGCCGCCAAGGAAGACGGCATGTGGGAAGGCACGGTGGATTTGGGCCGGGGCTTTCAGTATTTCTTCCTGAAAATCGACGGCAGCGACGTGCTGAATCCCTATCTGCCCATCGGCTACGGCTGCTGCCGCCCCATGAATTTTTTGGATATCCCGGTGCCCGGCGAAGAGGAATGGGCCACATTGGACGATATTCCCCACGGCGCGGTGACCCGGCATTATTTCCCCTCCTCTGTGACGGGCAAGCAGGAAATCTGCCTGGTGTACACCCCCGCCTCCTTCGATCCGGCGAAAAAGTATCCTGTGCTGTACTTACAGCACGGCTACGGGGAAAACGAAACGGGCTGGGTGTACCAGGGCCACGTGGGCCGCATCGCGGACAGGCTGCTGCACGAGGGCAAAATGCGGGAAATGATCAGGCAACGGCATGACCCAGGGCGACGACATCCGCCAGGGCCGCATGCGTTTCCCCCAGGTGCTTGTGAACGTCCTGATCCCCTTCATCGAATCGCGCTATCCCGTGCTCACCGATAAATGGCACCGGGCCATGGCGGGTCTGAGCATGGGCAGCTACCAGACCAGCCTGGTCACCCTCACCCACCCCGAGCTGTTCGGCTACGCCGGACTGTTCAGCGGCTTCCTGCGCGCCATCCGGGAGGGCGATAACGGACATCTGGCCCTGCTGGACGACAAAGAAAAGTTCCAGGCCGCTTTCCGGGTGTTCTACCGCGCTATGGGCACAGAGGATCAGTTCTTCAATATCTTCCTTGCGGAAGACGATTTAGTGAAGGAAAAGGGCGTTTCCATGCTTCGCCGCACCTTCCCCGGCGGTCATGATTGGGGCGTGTGGCGCAGGTGCATCCACGATTTCCTGCCCATGCTGTTCCAGGAATAAAACAATGAAAACGATACGGCTTACAGGGGCGCTGCTGGCCCTGATCGTGCTGCTGGGCGGCATGAGCGCCGTCCAAGGAGAAGAAAACTTGACCGCGTATGAAGCTTATTTAGCGGGCGGGGAAGCCCCCTGCCTGGCAAAACGGTACGAAGGGATTTTCACCGTCGGGGCGGCGGTCTCCCCCGCGGTGCTCAAGGACGAACGGGCCGCCGCGCTGATCGCCGCGCACTTCAATTCCCTGACCTGCGAAAACCAGATGAAGGCCGAAGCGGTGCTGGATCGTTCCGCTTCCATCCGCAGCAAGGACAATACCCGGGCCAAGCTGAACTTTTCCAACGCGGGGCTCGTGCTTTCCTTCGCCCAGGCCCACGGCATGCGGGTGCGGGCCCACACCCTGGTTTGGCACAGCCAAACGCCCCGGTGGTTCTTCGCTGAAAACTGGTCGAATATGCCCAGCGCGCCCCTGGTGGATCGGGACACCATGCTCCTGCGCCTGGAAAACTATATCCGGGACGAAATGGCGTATGTGAACGGCAAGTATCCCGGCGTGGTGTACGCCTGGGACGTGGTGAACGAGGCCATCGATCCCGGCATGGGCCATGCGGAGGGCCTGCGCACGGAAGGAAATCTGTGGTATCAGGTCATCGGCGGGGACTGGATCGAATGGTCCTTCACCTTCGCCCGGAAGTACGCCGAACCGGATCAAAAGCTGTTTTACAACGATTATGACTGCGCCAAGGCTGAAAAGGTGGAGTTCCTTTACGCCCTGCTCAAAGCCCTGCGTGAAAAGGGCCTGGTGGACGGCCTGGGCATGCAGAGCCATCTGCACATGGACTTCCCCACGATTTCGGAATATGAAAACGCCCTGACCCGATATGCCGGTCTGGGCCTCACCATTCACGTGACGGAGCTGGATATCGCCGCCGCCAATGGCACTGCTCTGGGCCAGATGAGGCTGGCGTGCCGCTATCGGGAACTGTTTTCCCTGCTGGAACGCCTGAAAACGGAAAACGGCTGCGATATCGGCAATGTGACGGTATGGGGGTTCAAGGACGATCAGTCCTGGCTGAATAAGCCCGGCGAAAAGAAATATCCGCTGCTGTTCGATCAGGATTACCGCTGCAAGCCCGCCTTTTTCGGCGCGCTGCAGGACGCTTCCATTCCCCTGACAAACAATGAAACAGCGCTTCGGGAAGCCATCGAAAAATTGGGCCTGGAAGAGCTTTACAGGCAGGAGGAACCCGTTTTGAACGTATACAAAACCCTGAACCGGCACAACCCCGTCATGGTGCAGCGCTTCGGCGCGGACCCCTGGGCCATGGTCTATGGGGATCGGGTGTACCTGTACATGACCGGGGACGAACCCAGAACCGACAAGGACGGCAAGATCCGCACCAACGATTACAGCAACATCACCACCCTGCGGGTGCTGTCCTCCGACGATCTGGTGAACTGGCAGGATCACGGCGCGGTGGCCGCCGCGGGCAGAAACGGCGCGGCCAAGTGGGCCGGCAATTCCTGGGCCCCCTGCGCCGCCTGGAAAAATATCGACGGCCAGGACAAGTTTTTCCTGTACTTCGCCAACAGCGGCGGCGGCATCGGCGTGCTGGCGGCGGACGACCCCGCCGGGCCCTTCACCGATCCTTTGGGGCACGCTCTGGTGAGCCGGGACACGCCCACCTGCGCTTCCGTCACCTGGCTGTTTGACCCCGCCGTGCTGGTGGACGACGACGGCAGCGCCTACCTGTATTTCGGCGGCGGCGTGCCCGACGGCAAGGCCGAAGACCCCGGCACCGCCCGCGTGGCGAAGTTAGGGGCCGATATGATCAGCCTGGACGGCGATCCCGTGGCCATCAATCCCCCGTGGCTGTTCGAGGATTCGGGGATCAACAAGTTCGGGAGCACCTACGTGTACTCCTACTGCTCCAACTTCAACGTGCCCGCCTCCGGCAGCGCCCAGGGCTTCCAGAGCGGCGAAATCGTGTATATGACCTCCGATTCCCCCATGGGCCCCTTCGCGTTCGGCGGGCGGGTGCTGCAAAACCCCGGCGCGCTCTTCGGCGTGGGCGGCAACAACCACCACTGCATGTTTTCATTCAAGGGCCAAACCTATATCACCTACCACGCCGCCACCGTGGATAAGGCCATGGGCTGGGGCGCGGGCTACCGCAGCACCTTTATCGACATGCTGAACCTGAACGAACAGGGCCTGCCCGCCTTCTCGAAGGGCACCTATGAAGGCGTCGCGCAGGTAAAGCCCTTTGATCCCTTCCAGGCCGTTCCCGCCGCCACCTTAGCTTCCCTGGCGGGAGCGGAAACCGTGCCGGGCGCGGGCGGAATGATCGTAAAGAGTACATCCGCGGGCGGCTGGATCGGTATTGCGGGCGCGGATTTCGGCCAGGAGGGCGCTGGCGCTGTGAAGCTTACCTTTACGGCCCCTGAAAACGCGAAAATCGAAATCCTGCTGGACAGCCCGGACGGCGCCCCCGCTGCGGTGATCGGCCTGCCCGCCGCCAGCGAAGCGAAAAGCGGGCTGTTCTCCCTGCCGGAAACCGTAAAAGGCGTCCATGACCTGTACTTCCGCTTCACCCAGGCCGGCGTGCAGCTGCTTTCCTGGCAGTTCTTTTCCACCATCCAGGGGCAGTAAGAGAAGCAGTCTGCCCACCGGCAACGATTTTCCCGGCCCCGATGTGATCCGGGCGGACGATACCTGCTATCTGGCGAGCACCACCATGCTCCTTGCCCCCCCGGCATCGCCGGGGATTTTGAAAGATTCTTTTC
>CACWWM010000312.1 GCA_902764565.1 uncultured Eubacteriales bacterium | reverse complement strand
CACCGCCGCCGCGTCCGCCGCCTTCACGCTGTCAAAGCGCTGATCCTGGGCAAAGCCGTTGCCCTTTTCCCGTTCGGGGCCCAGGGACACCAGATGCACACAATGGCAGCCGGGGCCGGGCAGCCCGGCGTCCAGCTCCATGCCGGGCAGCACCAGCAAATCTGTATCCGGGGCATAGCTGGCGTAGTTATATATCCGGTGATCCGTCAGGGCCAGAAAATCATAGCCCATGGCGGCGTATTGGCGCATCACCGTTTCCGGCGAGGATATGGCGTCGCTGCGGGTGGTGTGACAGTGCAGATTGCCCTTGAGCAGCGGCCCGCCGCCCTCAAACGCCGCTTGATGAATCAGCATGTTTTTTCCCCCCCCCTTGAGATGATAAGGACGCTTTAAGTCAGCAAAAGAGTTGAGAGTTGAGAGTGGAGAGTTGAGATTTATATAGTCAATCAAAGCAGGATTCTCTTGTGATGAACATGATATCATCTCAACTCTCAACTCTTAACTCTCCACTCTGATTTAAAGTGTCCTTTTCAGCCCTTCCCCTGCATCTCCCGCTTATTTGATCCAATCCGCAGGGCGAATATTCAGCGTTTCACCGTCCTTGATATCGGACAGGAGCATGAGCGTTTTTTCGCCCTCCACCAGGCGGCGCGCAGGATTTTCCAGGGCCAGCACGAAGCAGATGCCCGCCACGGTAACGGAAAATTCCTTCATCAGCTCGATCATGCCCCGGGCGGTGCCGCCGCCGCGCATGAAATCGTCCACGATCAGGGCGCGCTGGCCGTCCTTCACCGCCCGGCGGGACAGGGCCATGGTTTCGATGCGGCCCGAGCCGGACACATAGGAAATGTTCACCGCGCTGCCCTCATACACCTTGGTGGCGTGCCGGGCGATGATGAGGGGCACCCGCAGGGCTTCCGCCGTCATCATGGCCACGGGAATGCCCTTGGTTTCCATGGTGAGCACGAAATCCGCGTTGGCGTCGTAATACTGGCTGGCGATCAGCGCCCCCATGCCATGCACCAGCTGCGGATCGGACAGGATATCGGAAAAGTACAGATAGCCTCCCGGCAGATGGCGGGCGGGTTCCCGGAGCTTTTCGCAGATGCTTTCCACAAATTCCCGGTCGTAGCTTCCCAGCCCGATGGGCCGGTAGCGCACGCCGCCCGCCGCGCCGGTGACCGTTTCCAGTCTGCCCAGGCGGAACTGCTTCATGGTATAAAACAGCTCGCAGAAATGGGACAGCGTAAAAATTCGGTTGGGGGACTGGGTCAGGATCTGGGTCATGACGGCCAGCCGTTCGTTGCGCTTGATCTTGTGCATGATACTCTTTCATCCTCTCTCCCTCGCGGGCCTGGCAAGAAAAGATTATATCACAAAAATACGAATATTTCCAGTACTTTTTTAAATTTTGTTCGGAAAAATTTTAATTTTGTTCGGAAAAATTTTGAAAAATAGCACGCGGTTTTTATCGCAAAAAAGCGGCGCGGATTCGCTCCGCGCCGCTGGGATCGGATATTTGATTACACCGCGTGCTTCACACGGTCGTGCTCCTCGGCCCGCTTGGCGTTGTTGAAGCGGTCCAGGGTGCCCACCAGGTAGCCGGTGATGCGCCGGATGCGCTGGAAGGGCATGTTGCCGAAATCGTAAGCCAGCTCCACAAAATCGCCGTCCACCTTGATGTCGATGCCATGGGGCCGGGCGCCGAATTTCTTCTCCGCACGGTCGATATAAGCCTGAATTTCCTCCTGGGGCAGTTCGCCGCCCGTCACGCGCACGTCGCAATTGGTCATAATACTTCTCCATCCTTTCCTGATCGGTTCGTTTTTCCCTAAAGCGGCTTGGGCCGCTGTTGTTCGTTCCTTACGCCATAGATTATACACCCATTTTCGCGGCTTGAAACAGGCGGACGAAAAAAATTATCGAAAAAACGCAAAAACCAAAAATCCATTGCCCGACGCGCGTTCATCATGTATAATACAGGATGTTCTGTTCAATCAAAGCCGATTGCAGGAACACTTTCAGTCAGAAAAAGAGTTGAGAGCGGAGAACTGAGATTGATATAGTCAGCCAAATATGGATTTTCTTGTGATAATCACTATTTCTTCTCAGCTCCCAACACTAAACGCTCAGTTCTGATTGAAAGCAATACAATCCAGAATGATGAAGGAGGAATTCTTCCCCATGTCCAACGTAGCCATCCTGATCGACGCGGAAAACGTGCTGCCCATTTTTGCCGATCAGATTTTTACCCACGCCGCTTCCCTCGGCGCCGTGGTGCACAAGGAAATTTACGGGGCCGCCGCCGCCCTGAACGCCTGGGTGGAGCCGGTGCTGAAATACGCCATCCGCCCCAGCCTGACCATCCGGCCCAGCAAGTATAAAAACACCTCCGATATCGCCCTGGTGATCGGGGCCATGGATCTTTTGGCCGGCAAAGCGGAGCCCGCCCCGGATATCGTGGTGATCGCTTCCAGCGACAGCGACTTTTCCGCCCTGTCCGTGCGCCTGCGCACCGGCGGCGTGGACGTGGTGGGCATGGGCACCGATAAATCCAACGAATTATGGCGCACCGCCTGCACCTCCTTCGTGGTCTTGCAGCAGCCCTCCGCCCGCGCCGCCCAGTCCCGCAAGGCGGAGCCTGCCCGCCCCGCCCCGGAAAGGAAGCCGGAAAAAGCCCCCGAAAAGAACGCCGAAAAGAACGCCGAGAAAAACGCCGAAAAAGCCTCGGAAAAGGCCGTGAAGATCACCCCCACTCACAGCGGGCGCATCGCCAACATCCGCGCCTTTATCCTGAATCAGCTGGCCGCCCGGGAAGGCCGCATGCCCAGCCATGCCCTCTTTTCCCTGCTGAACGATCTGCCCGATTACCGCTACGATCAGCAGCGCTCCAAGCGCAAGCCCCTGGATTACCTGTCCCCCGAAACGGCGGAACCGGCCCGGGAAGCGCCGGAAGCCGTACAGGAAGCGCCTCAGCCCCAGCAGGCGGAACCCGCCCCGGCCCAGGAACCCGAACCCGCGCCCCAGCCTGAACCCCAGCCCCTGGAGCCCGACCCCATCGTCCTCCTGATCCGGGCAGGAGCCCCGGAGGACGCGGCCCGCAAAATTGCCGACATCTGCACCGAAAGCACCGACCGCCGCGCCGTCTATAATAAACTGCGCAAGGTCTTCGGCACCGCAGACGCCCGCAAATACCTGCAAATCCTGAAAGAAGCCGCCGGGGAAGCGTAAGACGAAGCTATTTTCCAAGAAAGCCAAAAAGAAAAAAGAGTACGGTTTCATGCAGCGTTCCCGCATGTTTCCGCACTCTTTTTTTGTGCGCTTATCTCCCGACCTTTTTCCGCCTTTTTTCCTCGTACAGCGCTTCGTCCGCACGGACGATGAAATCCTCCAGGGTTTCCCCGCGGATATAAGAGCGATAGCCCGAGCTGGTGGTCAGCCGGTAGGGCATGGGATGCTCCTCGTTATAGCGCTTCATGCCCTCTTCCAACGAGCGCTTGAATTTCGCCGCTTCGCCCTCGCCGGACAGCATGGCCAGGGCCACGAATTCGTCGCCCCCCACCCGGGCCACCATAGCCCGTTTTCCGTCCACCGCCTTGGCAAACACCCGGGCCGCCGCCTGCAGCGCCGCGTCCCCCGCCAAATGGCCGTAAGTATCGTTGATTCTCTTGAAATCGTCCAGATCGATCATAAACATATACAGCATCGAACCGGGGCCGGACTGCCGGGCGTAATCCTCAAAGGCGGCGGGCAGCATTTTTCGGTTGTTCAGGCCGGTGAGCGTATCGCGGACGATTTCCTTGTCCTGTGAGTCGATATACATAAGGATAATGGACACGGCGGCGCAGGTCCAGGTGCCCGGCATGCCCGTGATCGGCATGGATACCAGGGTGCCCACCACGGGGATGACATAAAAGCCCAGCGTTTCCCATACCACCCGCCGGGGAACGGTTTTATTGCCGTTGAGCAGACGGACCAGACAATGGATGAACGATGAAAACAGCACGGCCAGGGCCGCCGCTGTTTGCAGCCAGAACAGCGGGCCGCGCACATACACGTTTTCTTCCGTGACATAGAAAATCCAGCCGGTTTTTATGGATATCAGGTTCAGCACCGTAAACACGATGCCCGGGGACATGACCAGCAGCCCTATTTTCCGCGTGACGCGATAGCCCAGCGTTTCCAGCACAGACAGATACCACAGGCACCCCAGCACGATGCCGGAGGCCAGGAACAGCGCGTTCACGACCTTGTTCAGCGCAATTCCTCCCGGAAACTGGCGGCCGTCGATCAAAAGCCACAGCGCGTCCAGCATCAGGCTGCACATGATGCCGTAGGCGGTGTAACGGAACAGCACCCGGCGCATCTGCTGGTTTTCGTTTTTTGCGCTTTGGTACGCGATTCTGACCAGGATCAGAAAAAGCAGCACATTCAGCTCTATATGAATGGCCGTAGCATTTCCCATCTTGCCGCCTTCCTTCCGTTTCGCAGTTTTCCATTTCCCCGTGACGGCTTACGCACAGCATCACGGTCAGCCCTTTTTCGCAGCCTGGACTTCCAGGCTGCTATCAACGCACTCCGTTTTGTGGTCTCTGTCGGTTTTGGCGAACTTTCAACAAACCTCCAGTTTAATTATACCCCTTTCCTGTCCAAATGGCAAGATTTCTTCCGCCCTTCCTGCAAAATATGGTAAAAAAAGCAGGACAAATGCAGGATGCCGGCAGCGCCGCAAGCGCGTTTCTTCCTATTGTAATACGGTCTCCCCAAAGGAAGACCGTAACTTTCTGTCAAGTTTTGGCACACCGTCAAAAAAACTTCCACCGGCTCAGGAAATACCCAGCCATCACCACGGTCAGGAAAAACGCCCAGCTGATGAGGGTGAACACCTTGACGAACTTGCCGCCGTTCCTGGGGTATTCGCGCACATAGATGCGATAATTGATGACCGACGCCAGGGAGCCGATCAGGGAGCAGAGCCCCGCCGTATCCGCGCCGTAGATCAGCCCGGCGAAGTTTTCCGTAAAGGGGTACAGCACGATGGTGGCGGGCACGTTGGAAATGATCTGGCTCAGACCGATGGCCCACCAGTATTCGTTCCCGGCCACCGCCTGTTTCAGCACGGCGGCAATGCCCCCGTTTCCGGCGATGGAGGAGGAGAAAATGAAAAAGCAAAGGAACGTGACCAGCAGCACATAGTCCACCTGCAAAAGCAGCTTGCGGTCTAAAAGAACGATCACGCCCAGCACCAGCAGCACCGCGTAGGGCCACAGGGAGGTGCGGGTGACGATCACCGCGATGATGACCGCGAACAGCAGAAGATACCCGATCCGGCGCACCTTGCCCGCCGCCTGCCAGGGTTCGTCCTTCCCCGCCGCGACGATTTCTTCCCGGGGGTTTTTGCGGTACAGAAAGAAAATGAAGCCCACCAGCAGCAGCCCGGACAGGGCGCTCAGCGGCAGCATGTGCAGCATGAAATGCCAGGCGGTCACGTTGGCCTGACCGTACAAAAACAAATTCTGCGGGCTGCCGAAGGGCATGAGCATGGAGCCGCGAATGGCCGCGATGTTTTCCAGGCTGATAACCGGCAGGATGTAATGCTCCTTTCCGCCGTTCCGGAAAAGCAGGATCGTCAGGGGAACGAAGATGATCAGCGATACGTCGTTGGTGACGAACATGGACGTGAAAAACACGCCGAACACCAGGAAAAGCGACAGCGTCGTCATATGCTTTAAGCGCGACGCCAGGCCAACCACCGGTTTCAGCACGTTTTCCTTCTTGAACCCCTCCAGCACGCACAGCATCATGAGCAGCGTACCCAGGGTGCGCCAGTCGATATCCTGAATCAGCTTTTCGGTGGGCGGCGTGATGATCATGGCAATGATCGCCGCCAAAAGCGATATGGTCAGCATGGGTTCCTTTTTCAGAAACTGCAGCGCTTTCTTCATGCTCCTTCTTCCTTTCAACCGGCAAAAGCCGGCCCGCACAGTATACATCACGGCGGAGGGAAAAACAATGGATCAATGCAAAAGTTTGTGGGGGAAACCACTCTTTGAAGGCCAAAGAGTGGTTTCCCCCACTTCCGCATCCTCAATCGGCGCAAGTCCGCCTCAATCGGCGCAAGTCCGCCTCATGCGGACATTGCTTGTTTCGGATGATCTCACCGCCGATTTGATTTCCGCCACTGGCGGAAATCGGCGGTTCGTCCCCTTTCCGAGAAAGCCATAAAGAGGACTGTTTAGTTCGTTTCGCGCCTTCTGCGGAGCAGCATCCACAGCGCGCCCAGGATCAGCGCAAGGCCGGAAGCCGTGTAGGCCGCCGTGCCGGGGCCGCCGGTGGCGGGCAGCTCCACGCCGGGGGTGTAGGCGTTGGTCGCCTGTACCGTGACTGTGGGCGTGGTTCCGTTCAGCGTTACCGCCGCGCTGCTGCCGACCGTCAGGAAGCCGTTCACAGAGAAGGAGGTCGCGCAGTTATAGCCAGCCCAATTCGTGCCGACTTCGGTGACGGTGTACGCGCCGTGGGGCAGGCCGGTGATGGTGAACCATCCTTCGCCATCGGCGGAAACGGGCGCGCCGTTCAGGGTCGCGGTATACACCCCGTTATTCAGCGAGATCTTCAAAGTCTTGGACACGCTGCCGGTGTTCGCGTCGTTGGTGTTGCCCGCGATGTGGAATGTGTACGTTCCCGTCACGTCATTCCCGGCGGGCGAACCTTCCACCGTCACGAGCTTCTTCAATTTGATCGCACCCTGAATCCTGTTCGTCACGACGACCGTGCCGGGTTCAACAGAAACCATTCCTTCCGCATTGGGCGTCCGCTCGGTTCCGTTCACCGTATAGCTGACCGGGACATACGCCGCGCTCTCGGGAACGATTTCCTTCAGGGTGTAGGTGTTGTGGTCGGGGTCAAGGCCGGTCACTTTGGCATACCATCCGTTGCTGGCGGACAGCGTGATTTCCATGGGATAGGTGTTGGTATCGGCATTGACTTCGCCACCGCCGCTGAAAGAAGAATGACGAATTATTTCTTCTTGCACTTCCTGAACATCATTCCGCTTCAAATAGACACACAGTTTCTCCGTATTAGGAACCGTGAATGTAACTGACCGATTATCCCCATCATTTTCCGGTATTACGTCCATATCCGCATAATGAGGCCAGTTTACATTAGATTTATCCCAGTAAGCCACTCCAATCTCGGGGTTTACAATTCTTGTATCATTCTCCCCATACTGATAATAGAAATCTGTATAAGTAAACGTTACCGTGTCTCCCACATAGGCAGTATATAGGATATCTGTATTATTCTCATCGGTTGCATTATAACCGATAACAAGATTTATTATTATCGGCGAACCGCTCGGCTGGGACGTTCCGGCGTTCTCCGTTCTATCCAGCTGAATCTGCACACTCTCCGGCAAGTCCGTCGTGGCGGGAGCACCGTTTTCGTACTGCCACGCTTTCCGGACTTCGATGGTGCCGGTATCAGGCGTACTGCGGCTGTTGGTGATGGTCACGATGTCGCCGTCGGTATTCTTCCCATCGGTAACGGCATACACGCCGTTCGTGGGGATGTAGGACACGGTGTAGCCGCCCACGGTCAGCTCCTGCGCCTTGTAGATATACTGATCGTCCAGGTTCGTCCAGCCGCCCTGCCAGCCGTTGGCCGCGCTGAGCACGATATCCTTGCCCGCCATGGGGGCGGCAAAGCCGTCCTCGCTGCTGTAAAGCTGCACGGTAATGGAAGCGGGACGGATGGAGGCGTTTCCGCTGTCCTGCCAAATCTTGGTCACGTTCAGGGAAATGCCGGACTTGGGCGTATTGGTGATGGTTACGGACCCATCGGCGTTGACCGTGGCTGCGGTGGAATAGTTCTCCGTCAAATCCGTGGTTCCGTCAGCCGCCGTCACGCGGATTTCTCTGGCGGTGTACTGGATTTCGTACAGGTCGTTTTCGGCGCTGTCGTAGCGGTACTTGGGCAGGCCGGCGGCGGAGCCGTTCCAGGTGGTGCCGGTTCCGGTGATGGTGACTGTGTGCGCCGTGGCGGTATAGTTCCCGCTCCAGGCCGCGGGAGAGGCCACTTCCGCGCCGTTATCCACAACCAGCCGTTCGCGCTGGTAAATCGCGGCGGTCACGGTGGCGCCGACGGGCAGTTCCGCGCCGCCCAAATCCCACACCTTGGTGACGGGCACATCCACGGTGGCGGCATAGTTCTTGATGCCCGTAGCGACGGCCACGGCGATGAATTGGGCCGTCACGTCGTTTTCGCCCCGGAACACGCCGATTTCGGTCACGCCGTAGGTCAGGGCATGGCCCGCCGCGTCGATCACGGGGAGATCGCCCCAGGAAGCCGTCCAACCGGTGGCTGTCAGGGTTTTGATCTGATCCGCCGGGGCAAAGTCGTTGTTGATCGTGCCGTCCACATACTGGTTCAGGCGCACCCGCACCGTGTACTGCGAAGCGTCGATGCCGGTTTCCCAGGTCTTTTCAGCGTTTACGGTGGTGCGTTCGTGATTGGTGACGGTGGTGTTCGTGCCGGACACAGCGCGGGCGGAATCGTAGGTTCTGCCGTCCACGGTGTAGGCGGTCATGCCGCCCGCCGTGGTGACAGCGGCGGGTGTGCCGTTGTACTTCACCGCCGTTTCCGCCACGGAATAGGTAACGTCGTTGTCGCTGCCGTCCTTCAAGGGCAGCTTATCCCAGGCGGCGCTGGCCGCGCCGCTGGTCAGGGTGACGGGGTTGGCGGTCAGGGTGCTGCCCCAGGCGTTCAGATCCGCCGGAGCGACCGCCGTTGTAACGCTGTTCACCGTCTGGTACAGGGTGGCTTCCACCGTCACGCCCGCAGGCCAGGCAGCGGAGCCGTCCGCGTTGTTCCAGACCTTGGTCACGGCGGCGGAGGTTTCCGTGGGCTCCACCTGCGTGTTCATCATCAGGATGGTGCCGGTCT
>CACWWM010000311.1 GCA_902764565.1 uncultured Eubacteriales bacterium | reverse complement strand
CTGGCGCTGGTGGAGCTGTCCGGCATGGAACAGCGCATGACCAACCAGCTTTCCGGCGGTCAGCAGCAGCGCGTGGCCCTGGCCCGCGCCCTGGTGGTGGAGCCCGGCGTGCTGCTGTTTGACGAGCCCCTGTCCAACCTGGACGCCAAGCTGCGCGTGCAGATGCGCACGGAGATCCGCCGCATCCAGCAGACCCTGGGCATCACCGCCATCTACGTGACCCACGACCAGAGCGAGGCCATGTCCATTTCCGACCAGATCATCCTGATGAAGAGCGGCGTCATCGCCCAGATGGGCAGCCCCACGGAAATCTACTATCATCCCGTCAGCGAGTTCGTGGCCGATTTCATCGGGGAATGCAACTTCCTGAAGGGCAAGGCCCTGTCCAGCAATAACGGCCAGACCGTGGTGCAGCTTCCTCAGGGAAATGCCGCCGTGGAAACGGAAAAGGTGTACGCTTACGGCGCGGACTGTGAAATCGTGGTGCGGCCCGAGGCCATTCAGATCGGCGATACCGGCATGCTGCCCTGTAAGGTGGAGCTTTCCTGCTTCATGGGCAGCTATCAGAACTACCACGTCCGCGTGGGGGACACCCTGGTGAAGATCACGGACAATTGCCCCGTGAACAAGAAAATCTATGGCGTGGGCGACCAGTGCTTCATTTCCTTCGATCCGGCCTGCGCGCACCTGCTGTAATCTGTTGGGAAGGAATATACAGAAACATGAAAAAAAGCTTGTTTTGCCTATTCCTGGCCCTGGCGCTCGTCTGCATGGCCAGCGCCCCGGTTCGGGCGGAAACCGTGCGGAAAATCGGCGTGAGCGTGGGCCACATGAGCGATGAGGAAACGAAAGCCTTCTGCGACATGCTGCAAGCATATTTTGCCGGCCTGGAAACGGCCGATACAAAGTACGAGCTGTTTTTCGCGGACGCCCAGGGCAGCCCGGAGCGGCAGAAAGCGCACATCGATAGCCTGCTGAAACAGAAGCTGAAGCTGATCGTGATCAATTTCCTGGACAGCGCTGTGGTGGAGGCCGCGGCGGAAATGCTGGAATCGTCGGCTGCCCCCGCGCTGCTCTTTGGCCGTCAGATGATCGTGCGAAGCGGCAGCGAATATACGGCCCACAGCAGCGTGGACGCCCTGCTGGATCGGATCACGGGCTGCTATGTGGGCGGCGATCTGCGCCAGGCCAGCCTGAGACAGGGCGAAATTCTGGCGGCCAGGCCGCATCATGGCGATACCAATCAGGACGGCGTGATTCATTACGTGATCATCCGGGACAATGCGCCGCAGGCCGAATCCCGCATGCGCACAGACCTTTCGCTGCGCGCGGCGGGCAACGCCGGGCTGGAGGCCGTGTGTCTGGCGGATCGCAGCGGCGCGGCGGATCGGGCGCAGGCAAGGGCCATCTGTGAAAAGCTGTTCCAGGATTTCGGCGCGCAAATCGAGGCGGTCATCTGCACCCATGACGAAATCGCCATCGGCGCCGCCCAGGCAGCCCAAGAAGCGGGCGACGGGGTGAACGCCGCGGTCTGCGTGCTGGGCATGGACGGAACGGATGAGGCCGTGCGGCTGGTTCGGCAGAACAAAATTGCTGGCACGGTGGTCATCGACGGGCAAGCCCAGGAACGCATGGCCCAGGAAGCGATCCTGAAAATCCTGAACGGCGAAACGATCCAGAAGTATTACTGGACGGAATACCAGACCGTCGCCGGCACAGATTCCGCAGCGACGGCCGACTGAACGCGGTCAACACAAAAACAGCCGAACGCCATCAAAAAGCGTCCGGCTGGTTTTATACGAATGCATTTTGCTCCGGGTCGTAATGATAATCAATGGAAGCCAGCACGGCTTCGATTTCTTTGCGTTGACAGTTCATATCCTCGCACAGCCTGTCCAGGCTGGAATACCGGTCCCGCAGCTTCATGTTGACCACGCTCAAAAGCATGTAGGGATCCTGGGGCAAATAGGCCATGGCATAATCTCTCCCTTCCTCGCTATTATACCAGAAGCCCTCTTTCCGCGCAATTACCCAAAAAGGAAGGGGAGAACACCAAAAAAGTCAAAAAAGCCGTGAAAAAGAGGGGCGGAAACGAGAAAAAACCATTGACAAAAACGGCGGTTTGACGGTATAATAGCATTCGGTCACGATTGGAGTGATGTGCTTGCTGCTGGACATTTCCCGCGCTCTGCGCGCACCGGGGGAGGAAATCCCCTTCCTGCATCGTGACGCCATTCCGCCGCAGGTGATCTTCGGTGAAACGGTGGCGTTTTCCGATGTGACCCTGTCCGGTTTCCTGACCTCGGTGGAGGATCATCTCCGCATCCGGGGCACGCTGCACGCGGTGGCCCACGGCCATTGCGCGGGCTGCTTACAGCCGGTGGATTATCCGGTGGAGGTTCCCTTCGACGAAACCTTCATCCGCGTAACCGCCCACAATCCCCGGCCGGAGGAAGAAAGCCCCGAGGAAGAGGAATGGTATTATGAAGGCTCTAAAGTGGAGCTTTCCCATCTTGCGCTGACGCTGGCGCTGCTGGATCTGCCCATTCGCTTTGAATGCGGCGACGATTGCCCGGTGCTCACCCGGCTTCACGCGGAAGATGATGAAACAACGCATGCTTGCCAGAAGGACATGCCCGACCAGCATCCTTTTTCGGCATTGCAGCAATTGCTGACAAAGGATCAGGAGGTGTAATTATGGCTCTGCCCAAAGGAAAAGTATCCAAGGCCCGCGGCCGTTCCCGTCGCGCGAACTGGAAGCTGGAGCTTCCCGCTATCGTGGAATGCAAACAGTGCCACCAGATGAAGCTGGCGCACCGCGTGTGCAAGCATTGCGGCTATTACGATGGCAAGCAGGTCATCGTGATGGACGAAGAAAAGAAGAACGCGTAAGCTGTTCCGCCGAAAAGATGCCTGAACGGGCATTTTTTCGTAAGAATGGATTTTACAGCATTGCCCGAAGAACGGAAGGAGTACGCTTTTCCCTTCTCCCAAAGAGAGGCGGCCCATGGCTGAAAGGCTGCCGGAGAAAGCAAGCGGAAGGTCGTCCGGGAGGGCGGCGGGTGAACAAAGTAGCCCGTTCGGGTGCGCCCGTTACAGCGTCAAGAGGCGGCAATCCTGCATTGCCGCGAAGCAAGGTGGTACCACGGGTCAATCCGTCCTTCGGGAGGGATTGGCCCGTGTTTTGTTACTGCTCAGCCTTCGGCTTCACAGTAACGCGCGGGCGGGTATTGCATACCCCCGCGTGCCCCCCGCACGGTTTTTCCTCTCGCTTCGCTCCCGGGC
>CACWWM010000310.1 GCA_902764565.1 uncultured Eubacteriales bacterium | reverse complement strand
TTCACGGGCTACATTCTCATTATGTGCTACGCCGGGCTTCGCTACGGCGAACTGGCTACCATCCAGCTATCCAATATTTTTCTGGCGAAAGACTACATGATCGGGGGCATCAAAACAGAAGCGGGTATCAATCGGGAAATCCCTATCGCCGCGAAAATCAAGCCGATTGTCCACAAATTTTTTCTGGATGGAAAAACGAAACTGCTTGAAATGAACGAAGATAATTTCTACTCCACCTACTGGGACACCATTGACCGCATCGGCATCCGCCATCTTCCGCCCCAGACGTGCCGCCACTACTATTTTTCCTCCATGACCATCAAAGGCGTTCAAGGCGGCGTAATCGCCAAAACAGGCGGACATACCTCCTACACCACAACCATGAAAAACTATGTCACCATACCGCTTGCAGAAAAATTGGCAGCGGTAAATCTTATCGAATAATGCAATGCAACCCGCAATGCAACAGAAAGAAACTTGCAATGCAACGTACAATGCAATAGGAGAGGACTTTTCAAGACTTTTCAAGACGAACAACAGATTTCTTCTTCCTCGGTGAAACTTACCAGCAACTTAAAATCAGGCCCAAGAGCCTATTTTATGTATTCTTACAAACAAAAATGACCCAGATTTTACAAATCCGGGTCATTTGGCGGAGAAGGAGAGATTTGAACTCTCGCTACGATTCACTCGTACTACTCCCTTAGCAGGGGAGCCCCTTCGGCCACTTGGGTACTTCTCCACATGGTCGGTTTGCACAAAATGGCGGAGAGAGAGGGATTCGAACCCCCGGTGCCTTTCAGCATCACTGGTTTTCAAGACCAGCGCCATCAACCACTCGGCCATCCCTCCGCGCGCTGCGGCTGACAGCCTCATCGAAGTGCTTAACAACTATATCACTATCGGGGCCGCTTGTCAATCCCTTTTTTGAAATATTGCCGCAGAACGTGATTTGTTTTTCAGCCTGCGGAACAAATCGGAAAGGTAAAATAGGTATCGGGATACGGTTCGTTTGCAAGGGTAAAATGCCA
This sequence comes from uncultured Eubacteriales bacterium, assembly GCA_902764565.1. Taxonomy (GTDB): domain Bacteria; phylum Bacillota; class Clostridia; order Christensenellales; family Aristaeellaceae; genus RUG563. Next base: position 2,271 of record CACWWM010000310.1, on the reverse strand, counting down.
CCATTCCTCCGAATAGGGCTTAAAGCCCCGGGGCGTCATCATCTGCCGCAAAAGCATGCGGTTCTTATGCTGCTCCGGGGTGACGCCGGAAAAATCCCCATGGCTCCGTTCGCCAAAGAAATCGAAGGGGCCGCCCATATCCACTTCTTTCCCGGTGTTCATATCGAACAGGGTCAGATCCACCGTGCTGCCCCGGCTGTGGCCGGAATGCTCCGCGATGTAGCCGCCGGGGATCAGGTCTTTTTTATCCAGGGCGGGATAGAAATAATCCTTCATGCGGGCGTCTTTTTCATCCTGCGCCCAGCGCATGAAGTGGGAAACCGCCTTCTGCGGGCGGTAAGCGTCGAATATTTTCAGCCGATAGCCCTGCTTCGCCGCGTCGCCGCTGACGGCACGCAGGGCCGCCGCCGCTTCCTTGGTCAGCAGCGCTATCGGTTCTTCGTAGCCGTCGATGCGGTCGCCGATGAAATTATAGGTGGCATAATAGCGGATTTCCAGAATTACGTCCGGCACCGCTTCGCTTACCGATACGAAGCCGGAAGCGTCGTCCGAAAAAACCATCCCGCGCTCCTCCTTTCCCGCCCGTTTATTTCAGAAACACAAAGGATTCCAGCTCGAACAGCCGCCGATCCTGGAAAAACTGGTTCATCCATCCCTCGATTTTGTGCTCCGCAATGAGATACAGGGCGTGGCGGCCCGTGACCGGAGACACCTTGGTTCGATAAACCCCGTCCCCCGTGCCAATTTCGCACACGCCGATTTCCGGCCCCGTTTGGGGGTCGTCCAGCCGGGCGCGCACCCGGCATTTCACGCCCATGCCCCGGACGCGGAGGGCCAGCGTCATGCCGTCCCCCGTGAAATCGCCGCCAAAGTCAAAGTATTTGTAGCCCATCACGCAGCCGTCCGTCACCTCCGTGACAAGGCGGGAGAACACGTCCTTTTCGGTAATGAAGCAGCCGCCGGTGAGCACGCATGCGATTTCCGCCGGGGTGATTTGGTAAGGATCCAGCGCGTCCTGAAAGCCCAGGGAGGTCATTTCCACAGGGGGAATGGAGCCGTCCGACAGGATGGTGATTTTCTCCGCGCAGGCCCGGCGGCTGGTGATGGAATGGTTGGTCATGCGGTGATAAAACACGTACCACTGGCCGTTCAGGCAGGCGATGGAGCCGTGATTGTTCCCGCCGGGATAATCCACGGCGTTATCCACGATATAGCCCCGGTACGTGAAGGGCCCCGCGGGCGAATCCGCCGTAGCGTAGGCCAGGCGGCTGCCCCGCCGGGGGGAATAGATCAGATAATAGGTATCGCCGATTTTCCGGGGAGAGCTGGCCTCGTAAAACCGCTTTTCCTCCGGCACGGCTTCGCCGTCCGCGATCACCGGATGGCGGTAGCTGCCGGGCAGAACATCGCACATGGTTTCGGGGTTCAGCTCGTTCATGTGGGACGCGGTAAACCCGTAATACACATACACCCGCCCGTCCGTATCCACCAGCACCCCGGCGTCGTTGAAAATGCCCTCGTCCCCCACCTGATCGGTATACCGGTAGGCGGACAGCAGGCGGAAGGGCCCCTCCGGCCTGTCGGAAACGCCCACCGCGCCCTTGGCGCCCAGGATATAGGCATACAGGTAGTATTTGCCGTCCTTTTCGACCACGTCCGGCGCGTACAGCTCGTGATCCGTCCAGGGGGTATCGGCGGGGCGGTTTTGGCCGGGCCGGGTGCGGAAGCTGTCGCCGTGGCACTGCCAGGCGTTCAAATCGTTCAGCGGCGCGGACCAGACCTTTAATTTGAAATCGCAGAAGGCCTCCCCCGCCGCCCGGTCATGGGAGCCGTACAAATATACCCGGTCGCCGAATACGCGGGGTTCCCCGTCGGGAATGTATTCCCACAGGGGCAGAATGGGATTGGGCATGAAGCGTCACATCCTTTTTGAATAAAGCCCTGCCTGTCAGCGGCAAGGCAAAATCACGCGGTTTTCTGGCGGCTGCGCATCCAATCGAGCAGCGCGGCCACGCTTTTTTCCGGCAGACGCAGAGAAAACACCTGCTCCTGAATATCCCCCAAATAATGGGCGTCTGAGGAATGGAGCACGTGCCGGTTTTCCAGCGGCTCCAGAGGGCAGGGCAGATCGCGCCATACCTCCACGGTGGTAAACGCCGGTTCTGGCGGCATAAAGCCCAAATTGACCAGCAGGCCGTTGTTGCCCCGATTGATGTGGGCGGGCACCGGCACGCCGCCGGCCTGACGCACTTTTTCCGCGCATGCCTCCAG
>CACWWM010000309.1 GCA_902764565.1 uncultured Eubacteriales bacterium | reverse complement strand
CGGAAGACAGCGAAATGGCGCGGAAGGTCAGGGCCATGCAGTTGACCATGATGCCGAGGTACGCCGGAAAGACGATCAATATCGCCTGGCTTTCCCTTGCGTCAGGAATCCCGGCTCTTTTTGTGATGCTTTGCGTAATACCGCTTTTTATCTTCGTACATCCGCTCGTCCGCCAGCGCCAGCGCCCTGTGAATTTGTCCGGAGTCCGTTTCATAGCTGCATCCGATGGCAAAGGAAACGTCCGGATAACCGGCGGCGACCTGATAAAGTTCCCTGGCCTTTTCTTCCATGTGTTCCTGAGAAACGTTCGTCAGGATCACGACAAATTCATCGCCGCCCGCCCGATAAATATTTCTGGCGTCAAACAGTTTCCTGAGCGCGCTGGCCGCATTTTTCAGCAGCATATCGCCGGCTTCGTGGCCCTGCGTGTCGTTGATCCGCTTGAGGCCGTTGAGATCGGAAAAGATGATCCCCACGGATTTCTTCTGGTGATCGGGCAAAGTGCTGAGCCAATCGATATAATTATTCATTTCGTTGCGGTTCATCACGCCGGTGAGCATATCCCGGGAGCTGAGCTCCCTGAGCTTATTCAGCATCAGGTAGTTGCCCACCTCCGCCCCCAGCACGAACGTGGTCAGCTCCAGGATTTCCTTGACCCGCGTGGCGCGCTCCGCGTCAAAATACCCCGCCCACATGTATCCAAGGTGTTCGTTGCGCGATTTGAGCGGGAACAGGGCGATGGTATCGATGCCCGATTCCTTCAGCGTCTCATACCAGATGGGATTCCTCTCCCGCAGCACCTCATAGTCCCGCTCGTTTTTGACGATCAGGCAACTGCTGCCCGAAATGGTGTCCTTCCAGGTGCGGGCAATGGGATAGAAATCGCTTCCCATGTAATCCTCCGGCAGCAGGCGCAGTAAATCCGGGGAAAACGCCTCGCCCAGAATCTCGCAGGATTCCTTTTCGTTATCCACCAGCAGGATGCCGCAGTACTTCGATTCGCACATCCTGCGGATTTCCTCGACCACGTCCTTCATGGCCGCCTTGAAATCCTCCGCCTCGCGCAGCGTGATCGCGGTTTCCAGAACGGCCGCGGCGATGTCGCCCGATATGTTGGATATCCGCTCCGAGCTGGCCTCATGGCTGATCTCCATGGTATAGGTGCAATAGCAAAGGTTTCCATCGTCCGGCAAAAGGGGCATGAACGTCATGTTGAACCATACGTCATACCGGTCGGGATGCGCGTAGGAGTGCAGGCATTTTTTCTGAACGGCGGCGCGGTAGCAGAAATCCTCGAAGTTCAGATCCCGGCTCATATAGGTGGTATAAAGGGAATTGGGGACAAATTCCTTCTTCAGCATCACCACACCCGGCATGGGGTGCTCGATGCTGTCGATATATGCCTTGTTGCCCGTGACGATGCGGAGCTCTCCGCAGCCGCCGTCCGGCAGTTTTTCCACGGACATAATGCAGGTCATGGCCGCAAAGCTGTCTGCAACTTTCTGAAAATCACTGCTCATTCCAGGTTTCTCCTTCTCCCATGGCGTTTTCCAAAGGCCCAGCCCTGTTATTTCAGCTTCAGCCCGTCGCCGAACGCTTTCCCGACGATTTCCCCAACCACGCGGTATGCGTTGAAGGACGGATCAAAGATGATCGGGCGGAGCTTGCCCAGGTCAACCTTGCCATCGGTCAGGATGGATTCGTCCGCCTGGGACGCCACGATTTCACCGATCAGATAGCCCGTTTCCGGATTCCAGGAACGCACTTTGCATTCCAGCGTCAGCGGGTATTCCTCGATGATCGGGGCGTTGACGTGGGCGCTCTTGTGAACGTGGCAGCCCGCTTTTTCGATCTTGTTGACCTTTTTCCCGGTTTCCACGCCAAAGTAGTCCGAGATGAGCACCGTGTCCGCCGTACCGAACGCCACGGTAAACGCGCCGGTCTTTTCAAAATTCTCCGTGGTTTTATGCTTGCTCAGCATCAGGGTGATTTCGCCCATATCGCTTTGCATGCCCCAGGCCGCGTTCATGGCGTTGGGCGTCCCGTTTTCATCGTAGGTGCCGATAATGAAAACGCCTTCCGGGGTAATAACGGAATGTTTTCCCGCAAATTCCATCAGAATCTTCCTTCCTCGCTTCTTTTCCAGGATTCCTCAGAATCCCAGGGAATCGTTGACCAGGATCACATGCATCCTGTCCTTATGCCGGGAATACCGGGTGATCAAAAACTGACAGCAGATGGTGTCCGGGGATTTGCAGTCCATGCACGCGCCGGTTTTTGTGCAGGGCGTGGACAGGCCGAAGCGCTGGGCGTTGATGGGCGCGGCCACGTTTCTGGCCCGTTTCATGGCCCCGTCCAGATCGCTGCACACTTTATTCATGCCCACGATGAAGACCACCTTTTTCGGCCCGTGGGCGATGGCGGACACGCGGTTGGAGTTTCCGTCGATATTGACCATCATCCCGTCTTCCGTGATGGCGTTGGCGCTGGACAGAAACACGTCCGCGTCGTAGGCCAGCAGCATGGCCGCCCGCCGGTCTTCGCTGGCATTCCGATCAATAAAATTGTACCTGCCGTTTTTCAGCGCGTCCACCAGGCCGATTTCATGGGCGCTCATGGCCCCGCCCATGGTGACGGTGCTATCCTCCGGGATCAGCGACAGGGCCAGCTTCAGCGCTTCTTCCTTGGACGGGGCGTAGTACCCGGCCATGTTCCGGGATTGAAGCCCTTTGATGACTTTCTGGGCCAGCAGTTCGTTCCGCTTAAAGATGTTTTCATTCATAAGGCTGCTCCTATGACGCTCCTGTTCAATCGTTTTTTGAAGAATATGTCCCTCTGGCGTTCTATTCCATTTCACATTATACCCTAATCTTTGCCAAGCCGCAAGTGAGTTATGGCTATTTTCTTATAAAAACCGGGTGATTTCTGTTATCAGCAGGGGCTTTTTCGGGTTTGGAGGGCATTTTCTGGTAAGTCAGGCAGACATGAAAAATCCGAGCCCTCCGCCGACAGGCAAAGGGTTCGGATTTTTGATTCTATACGGTCCCGCCGCAATGATTCGTGGTTACCCAGCCACCTTGCCGGGGTTCAGGATGCCGTTGGGGTCGAAGGCTGCCTTGATGCCCCGCATGAGGGCGATTTGCTTTTCCCCCACGCTCTCCTTCAAAAACGCCTTTTTGGCGTGGCCGATGCCGTGCTCGCCGCTGACTTCGCCGTTCAGGGCCCGGGCTTCGGCGTAGAGCTTTTCCATCACGGAAGCCACTTTTTCCTTCCATTCCGCTTCCGGCAGCTCGTCCCGGCAGACGTAG
>CACWWM010000308.1 GCA_902764565.1 uncultured Eubacteriales bacterium | reverse complement strand
CCTGTCCCTGCTGATGATGATTTTGATTCTTCTTTCTCTGGGCCTGCTCAACAAGGTCGATCCCGAAGGAGAAGGGGGCGGAATGATATGATACCGCTCAGCCCTTCGGCCTCGCGGTAATCGCGGGCGGGTATTGCATACCCCCCGCGTGCCCCCCAAACGGTTTTTCCTCTCGCCCTTTATGCCCCACGCTCTGCGCGTTCGCTTGATCGTGGGTTTCGGGCAAGCCCTCAGTCTCGCTTCGCTCGACGCTAAGGGCTCCCGGGCGGAAAAACCGCAATGCAGGAAAATTTCATCTGGTCGTCTGCGCTCCCGCCTGAAATTTTCCGTCCTCGCGCCGCACAGGTCGGCGCTGCGGATTTGCAGTCAAGGGGCGTTCCCCTTGACAATCCCCCTTTGCTTCCGTTTCGTCATTCGCTGCCAGAGAGGAGCTGAATCCTGCTTTGAAAATTCTCAAGCGGTTATATCTGAGCCTGATCCTCTTTTTCCTGTATATTCCCATCATCGTGCTGATCGTGCAGAGCTTCAACGCGGGCAAGAGCCGCGCCAAGTGGGAGGGCTTTTCCTTCCGCTGGTATGAAGAGCTGTTCCACGACCCCAACATCATCAACGCCCTGGTGATCACCCTGTCCATCGCCCTGCTGGCGGCCCTGTTTTCCACCATCATCGGCACCTTCGCCGCCATCGGCATCCACGCCATGAAGCGCAGGCCCCAGAACCTGATGCTGACGCTGAACAACATCCCCATGACCATGCCGGATATCGTTACCGGTATTTCCCTCATGCTGCTGTTCATCTTCACCCAGGTGGAGCGCGGCTTCGTGACCATGCTGCTGGCCCATATCACCTTCGACGTGCCTTACGTGATCCTGTCCGTCATGCCGAAGCTGAAACAGATGAACAAGCACAGCTATGAAGCGGCCCTGGACCTGGGCGCGACCCCCATGTACGCCCTGTTCCACGTGATCCTGCCCGAGGTCATGCCCGGCGTCATCACCGGGGCCATGCTGGCCTTCACCCTGTCCCTGGACGATTTCACCATCAGCTACTTTACCACCAACCCCCTGGTGCAGAACCTGTCCACCCTCATTTATTCCCAGGCAAGGAAGGGCATCAAGCCCACCATGAACGCCCTGTCCGCGCTGATGTTCGTTGCCCTGCTGGTGCTGCTGCTGGTGGTCAACCGCCGCACCAAAGAGGAAGACGCCTGAGCTGGGGAAAAGCTGGGGGAAACCTCTCTTTGCTGTCCGGGGCCTTCCGGCCCGGCTTCCGCTGAAAATCGGCCCAAGGGCAGATTTTCCGAGCGCTTCAGCCCCAAAGAGAGGTTTCCCCCAGACCCCCTTCCGAGAAAGCAGCTCTTTATTCATTTGTGATTCACACCCCCAAAGGGTGCAATCAATATATATGGAGGTAATCCGAAATGAAAAAAATCATTGCGCTGGCCGCCGCCCTGGTTCTGTGCGTTTCCCTGCTGCCCCTGAACGGTGCTTTCGCCGCCCAGGAAGTGGTGAACGTGTACAACTGGTACGATTACATGGATGAAACCGTGTTTGAAATGTTCGAGCAGGAAACCGGCATCCATGTGAACAAAATGTACTTTACCACCAACGAGGATATGATGGTGCAGGTGCGCGTCAGCCCCGGCGCCTATGATCTGGTGTTCCCCTCCGATTACTGCGTGGAGCGGATGATCGCCGAAAACATGCTGGCGGAAATCAACCTGGACAACGTGCCCAACCTTCAGCATCTTGACCCCAACCAGCTGAACCCCGATTACGACCCCGAAAACAAGTATTCCATCCCCTTCATGTGGGGCACCGTGGGCATCCTGTACAACACCACCCTGGTGGACGAGCCCGTGGAATCCTGGGGCATCCTGTGGGATGAAAAGTACGCCGACAGCATCGTGATGATGAATTCCATGCGCGATACCCTGGGCATCACCCTGAAATACCTGGGTTATTCCATGAACACCCGCGACCTGGTGGAGCTGAAAGCCGCCACCGACAAGCTGATCGAGCAGAAGCCCATCGTGAAAGCCTATTTCGTGGATGAAACCAAGGATATGATGGTGGCGGGCGAAGCGGCCCTGGCCGTGGTCTATTCCGGCGACGCCCTGTACGCCATGGAGCTGAACGAGGATCTGGACTATGTGGTGCCCATGGAGGGCAGCAACGTGTGGATCGACCCCATGGTGATCCCCGCCACGGCGAAAAACAAGGAAAACGCCGAAAAGCTGATCAACTTCCTCTGCCGCCCCGACATCGCCCAGATGAACTGCGAATACATCTGGTATTCTTCTCCCAACATGACCGCCATTGAGAACATGGGCGAGGATTACACCGAAAACCCCACCATCAACCCGCCTCAGGAAGTGATCGACCGGTGCGAATTCTTCCATGACATTCCCGATAACTACCTCACCATCTATAATTCCTTCTGGGGACAGGTGAAAAATGCCCGGTAAAAAACGATGGATCGCGGCAGGGCTGATCGCCCTGCTGCTGTGCATGTGCTGCCTGCCCGCTTTATCCGAGGAATACCGGGAGCTGAAGCAGGGCATGGAGGGCGACGACGTGCAGCGCTTCAAGAAGGCCATGTACTGGCTGGGGTACTTTTCCACGGAAAAGCTGGATGGCAATTATACGAAAACCACGGCGGAACGGGTGAAGCAGCTGCAAAAAAACAACGGCCTGGAACAGACGGGCGTTGCCGACGCGGCCTTGCAGGAGCTTGTTTTTTCCGGCAATGCCGTGAAAACCAAATCCGCCCCCAAGCCCTCGCCCGTGCCCACCCCCGCGCCCACGCCCGAGCCGCCCTTTGACCCGGAAAGCGTGCTGCCGCCCCGCACGGAGGAAGGCTTTCTGGCCGCCGACGCGGGCACGGAGTTTTCGACGCGCTTTATTCATTCGGTACAGAAAACGCCGGTGGAGGAATTTTTCGCGGTGAACGACGCTCGGGACGGATTTGTCCTACTGCGGACGCGCTACCGTTCCTTCGGCGTGGGGCTCCCCTTCCTGCCTACGGACGGATCTTTCCGGCGCGAGGGCGACGCCTTCGTCATGGACGGCATGAACCGTCCCCTGCCGGAAATCCAGTTCCGGCCCGGCCTGTCCACCGATCTGAAAATCACGCTGCCGGATGAGGAAATCCTGCTCGCCGACCGTGTTCCCATCGGCAGTCTCGTCCGCGTGGCCATCCTGCCGCGCTGGCGTCTCTGGACGAATCTTTGGTAACCGAAACTACCCGGAAAGGGCTGAATTTGTATGACGACCGACAACCACCATCAACAATTGGCGGATGACGCGCTG
>CACWWM010000307.1 GCA_902764565.1 uncultured Eubacteriales bacterium | reverse complement strand
TATATCAGTTTTTGGCCGTAAAATGAGCGTTTCCGGGCAATTTTGCCCGAAAACGCCATTTTACAAAAAACTGATGAAACCATCGAAAACCTGCTTTAGCTGGCTTTCGATGGCAGGGTGTCGACTTTGTCGACACCCTGACCGCTCTTCCATGCTGAAAGAGCGGGTTCCCCCGGCCCCCCTTCCGAGAAAGCCACCTTATATAACTCTAAAAAAATACGGCATTCAGATACCGAATATCGGTCTGAATGCCGTGTTTTTCATTTCGCGTCAATCCAATTGTTCCACCAGTCTGCGCAGCAGCTTATACAGGCAATAGCTGTCCTCATGGGTCATGGGGTTGCACTTGCTCACCTGGAAGGGCACGTTTTTCACCTGCTGGCGCAGATCCCAGCCCAGCTCCGTCACGGTGACGGTAACCACCCGCTCGTCCTGCTTGGAACGGCTGCGGGAAATGAAGCCCGCCTCCTCCAGCTTTTTCAGCAGCGGCGTGATGGTGCCGTTATCCAGGTACAGCCTGCGGCACAGATCGCCCACCGTGGCGCTGCCGCTTTCCCACAGGGCCAGCAGCACGATATACTGGGTGTATGTGATGCCAAAGGGTTTCAGATAGGGGGTGTAGTGGTTCACCACCTTGCGCGCAGCGGCATAAAGCGGAAAGCAGAGCTGGCTGTTCAATTGCAGCTGCGGGCAGTCCTCCGTTCCGACGGGCGGTTTGTTCTGTTCCATAGCGGCCTCCTTGAAAGCATAAAGAAGCATGGGCGGAGCGCATCCGCCCATGGCAAACGGCTGATGCTTACAGGTTGCCGCTGATCCAGGCCAGGAGCTGAGCTTCGGGCTTGAAGCCGATGGACTGATCCACAAACCGGCCTTCTTTGATCAGCACCAGGCAGGGAATGGAGCTGACCTTGTACTCCGCCGCCAGCTCGGGCGCGTCGTCCACGTCCACGTTATACACGTCCACCTTGCCGGCCAGCTTTTCGCTTAAGCATTCCACCACAGGGGCCAGCATGCGGCAGGGGCCGCACCAAGTCGCCGAGAAATCCACCAGCGCCACCGCGCTCTTTTTCGCTTCCGCGAACTGTTCCGCATTGATCTTCTTAACCATTTTTCGTTCTCTCCTTTTTTTATTTTATTGTTCTTTTTTCAGGCTGTCCAGGTATTTCACCGCGCTCAGGGCGGCCACGTTGCCCTCGCCCGCCGCCTTGACGTACTGGTAGGGCGTGCCCACGATGTCGCCGCAGGCGAACACGCCGGGGATGCTGGCTTCCATGGCGCGGTTCACCGCCACATGGCTGCCTTCCGTTTCCAGGCCGGGCACCAGCTGGCCGGGGGCCACCGCCTCCCGCAGCACGAAGGAGCCGTCCACAGGATAGGCGTTTTCAGCGGTTTTGACCGCCACTTCTTCCCCGGCCTTTTCAATGCCGGTCACCTTTTCCCGGATCACGCGCACGGAAGCGGGCAGGTGGGTTTCGTCCTTATAGGTGGGGAAGTAAAGCACTTCGGCGCACACCTCCGCAAGGAACGCCGCTTCCGCCTCCTCCCGGGGGCTGTAACCGATCACGGCGACCCGCTTGCCCCGGTACAGGGGGGCGTCGCAGGTGGCGCAATAGCTTACGCCCCGGCCCAGCAGCGCTTCTTCGCCGGGCAAGGGCTTGCCCTGCACCACGCCGGTGGCTAAAATCACGGAGGAGGCCTCGATCATTTCGTCGCCGGACTGGAGGGCGAAGTAATCGCCCATGGCATACACGGCGTTGATCCGCTTTTCGGTGATCTCAATACCCAGCTGGGCCAGATGCCGCTGGAAGGCCGCCGCCAGCTCCGCGCCGGGCATATCGGGAAAGCCCGGATAATTCTGGATGCGGTGGGCCTTTTGCAGCTTCTCCGTCAAATCCCGGCTGCCCAGCAGCAGCACCTTCTTGTTCCGAATGGTGGACGTAATGGCGGCGGACACCCCCGCCGGGCCAGTGCCGATAATCGCAACATCATAGCGTTCCATAAGAATCTCCTTTCCCCCCTTTTCGGGTTCAAAAGGCCAAATACCTTTTAACAAATATAATTTTACAACATAATATTCAGTCTGTCAACATCTTTTTTACAATTTTCTTTATTTCCCGCAAATCTTTTCCCCGACGAAACGATGATCATTTCCTTTCGGAAAAGCCGTAAGCCTCCCGGAGCCAGCCCGTCAGCTCCCCGTCCAGCTCCTCCGGCCCGCGAAGCACCAGATGGCACGTCCACCGGCCCGGGTACGGCTCTGTCTGCACGGCAGCGCGGGCGGAGGCCAAGGGGGACGGCAGGCCCAGGGTCAGCACCAGGGAGCCCTCGGGCTGGTCTTTTTTCCGCAGGACGCGGGCGAAGGAAACACAGGCGAACACATGGCGGTGAAAGAAGGTGATCTGGGTCTTCTGCACGCGCCTTTGCGCCTCCGGAAACAGGGCGAAAAGCATTTCTTCCAGCGCTTGGTACAGCGGCAGCGCGGCGGGATGCCCCGAAAAAAACAGCAGCACGTCTCCCTCCATTTCCTGCACGGCTTCTTCCTCCTTCCAATTTAGCCGCCCGTCAGGGGCGGAAAAATTATTCTGTGCGGTACGCGTTCCCACAGCTTCATGCCCTTATTGTATCATGCCCCGTTTTTTTCCGCAAATGAATCCAAAATCGGCAAACAATGGCTGTTTCTTTTTTCGCCGCGCCGCGTATGATAAAAGCGGAATGGCTTTTTGCCGTTCCGGAAAGGGGGAACAAAATCATGAATCTTCTTTTGTGGATCGCCCTGGGCGCGCTGGCCGGATGGCTGGCGGGGCTGATCATGGGCGGCGAAAAGCGGGGCATTTTAGGCAACGTAGTGCTGGGCGTCCTGGGCAGCATGGTGGGCGGCTTCGCCGCGTCGCTGCTGGGCCTGGGCGGCGTGAATGGCTTGAACGTGTACAGCCTGCTGATCGCGGTTGCCGGGGCCTGCCTGGTGCTGTGGATTTCCGGGCTGGCGCGGCGCGCGGCGAAACGGTAAGGCTTCGGAAGGGATGCGAGAAAGATCGCATCCTTTTCTGATTTAATAAATCAGCAAAAGAGTTGGGAGTTGAGAGTTGAGATTTATTTTGTTTTTCGCTTTTTACTCTGTAAAATCCAGGCAACAGAACACATGCGCTAAATATATCTCAACTCTCCGCTCTCACCTCTCCGCTCTGTATGAACCCATTCTTTTCCCGCCCAGCCGCAAATGCCGGGTTTTCTTCCCCCCGCGGGCAGAAAATGTCCCGTCCCGGGGCTGGACAAACCCGCCAAAATTCGGTATAATACAACGTGGTGAAAAAAGCACCC
>CACWWM010000306.1 GCA_902764565.1 uncultured Eubacteriales bacterium | reverse complement strand
TGCGTAAGCGCGAGCATTACGAAAAGCCCAGCGTTAAGCGCAAGAAAAAGGCTGAAGCCGCCCGTAAGCGCAAGTGGTGATTTTGGCAAAACGCCCTTCCTTCACAGGAAGGGCTTTTTTTCCGCCATTTTTAATTCTTAAGTTTTCAGTTATTGGGCAGTTGTCCAAATCTCTGATTTGGGCGAAGATACGATGACCGCCAGTGGCGGAAATTTCATCGGATCTGAGGTCAATCGAAAGGGAGTAAGCTCCACTGTGTGGAGTTACGACCATTAAGATTGCGGAATACAACTGCCATGCTACAGCCGTCCATTTCTGCGAGTCTATGACGATGCAGAAATGGAATACGGCGATCGCAAAGTTTTATTAAAAACAGTTTCCTTAGGAAACTGTTTTATTCATTTCCGTAAGGAAATGTCCCTCTATGCCTTGTCACGCAAGACCTTTTCTGATATACTGATGACAGTATCTGAAGAAAAGAGGATGTAATTGGTCTATTCGTTTGAGCTGATCAAACATGCAAATATACGCTATCGTGACAGTCTTGTTGTGTTATCCCGTTGTGAACTTTTTGCCATGCTTTTCCGCCTGGGGATCTCCGCCGAGATCAGGGAGGAGTCCATGGGCGGCTCACGTTTTCTGACAATTGAGTGCCGTGAACTGAGTGAATCAGAAATTGCTTTTCTTTCCGGTCACAGTTCCTTTGTCTTCATGGCAGAAAAAACAAACGGGTTACTTCGTCCCCTTCCCGTTCCGGAATCCGGGTATCTGCCGGAGGATCTCCCCGAGGTACTCAAGTATAAAGGGAAGACCAGTGCCTCCTTTACCCGCATGATGATCAATACGGCGGCTTCGCTTTCCGCCTTCCGGCACAGTGAAACACCCCTCACCTTCTTTGATCCTGTCTGCGGAAAAGGTACAGGATGCTTCTGCGCCGCTGAGGCCGGGATGAACGCTGTTGGCCTGGACCTGGATAAAAAAGATATCCACGAGGCGTCTGATTATTTCTCACGTTATCTCAAGCTTCATAAGCTTAAACATGAGCAGCATGACCGGTCTGAAACGGCGCCCCGTCATTCCCTGCCCCTTACTGAGTTTATCTATGCCGACACGAAGGAGCACTTCCGTTCCGGAGACACCCGTTTCCTCCGTTTTGCATGCGGGGATACCAAGGAATCGCCTATTCTTTTCCGGAAAGGAAAAGCCCATATCATCGCCGCCGATCTTCCTTACGGCGTGCAGCACGCTCCCCATGCCGGAAGCCGTCCCGATTCACTGCAGCATTTCCTTTCCCGGGTGCTTCCCGTATGGAAAAGCGTCCTTGCTCCCGGCGGTGTCATCGCCCTGAGCTTCAATACCTTAACCCTTCCTTCAGCGGATGTCAGGGAAGCGCTTACCCGCGCCGGGTTTAAGCTTCCTGTTAATGATATTTTCTCAGGCCTGAAGCATGATGTTGAACAGGCCGTTGTACGTGATCTGATCTTTGCTTTCAATTCAGAGGAGGAATCTGTTATATGACTCTCAGCGAACTCAATGGGATGACAGTCCTGCAGCTTCGGAAACTGGCCCGTGAAAATTCTGTCGTGCTCGGTGCCGGCATTGATAAGGCAGGCATTATTGAAAAACTGCTGCCCGTCCTTTCAGACGAATCGGAACAGGCCCCTGCGCAGCCGGCCGAAGCGTCCGCTCCTGTCGAAGCCGAACCGAAATACCAGGCCGCCTGGCACAATACAGACACGCCTCGCTATAACGCGCGCCCTGCCTATCAGGCCCCCGGTTCCGCTGCCCGCCCCGCATGGCAGAGCACCTCTCCTTCCGGACAGCACCTTCCCCATGATCAGCAGCATGTACAGCCTATGCGTCCCGGCAGCTTCACTCCCCGCTTCGGGCCCGCTGCGTCTGTTCAGCCTGCGGCGCCTGCGTCCCAGCCTGCTGAACCGGCTGAGCAGCCCCATCCTCCCGTCGTGTCCCCGCTTCCGGAAAAGCGAATCAGCATCGGATCTGAAACAGGCTTCGGACCCCGTTCCTTTGGCCCCAATGCTGTGCCTCATACCCCTGCCCGCACGTCTGAACCTTTTATGCCTCCTTTCCAGGCGCAGGATACCGGTATTCAGGCCCCTTCGCTGGAGGAGCTGCTCGCGTCCGGAGATTATGAAGAAGGCGGCGGCATCCTGGAACTGCATCCCGACGGATACGGCTTCCTGCGCAATACCACTTTCCAGCCCTCCACCAAGGATATCTATGTGTCCATGGCTCAGATCCGCCGTTTCGGTCTCCGTACCGGCGATATGATCAAAGGTAAAATCAGGCCCCAGCGTGAAGGTGATAAGTACGCCGCCCTGCTTTATATATCCAGCGTCAATGACGTTCCTGAAGAAGAAGCCTTCAATCGTCCTGCCTTTGACGAACTGACCCCTGTCTATCCAAGCCGCCGGATTTCCCTGGAGTGTAAAGACGGCAAGTCTTTCCCGGATATGCGGCTGATTGACCTGATTGCCCCCCTCGGTTTTGGCCAGAGGGGTCTGATGCTTTGCCCGCCCCAGACCGGCAAAGCTGAAATCATGCAGCATTTTGCGAAGGTAGTCTGCGAGAATTATCCGGATGTCCAGGTGCTCATGCTTCTGATTGACGTCACTCCGGAAGACGCCACCATGGTACGTGAAACCGTACCCTGTACCGTGCTTGCCTCCACCTTTGACCAGACGCCTGAAGCCCATCTTCGTCTCTCTGAAATCGTCCTGGAACGCGCCATGCGTCTTGTGGAGCAGAAAAAGGACGTTGTTCTGATCGTGGACAGCCTCACCCGCCTGGCAAAGATTTACACCACTGCCGCGGCCCAGCAGGGACGCAGCCTCCCCGGCATGGTGAATCCCTCCAGCCTTTTCCGTGCCAAGCGTCTTTTCGGCGCAGCCCGTTCCTGCAAGGAAGGCGGCAGCCTGACCGTGCTTGCAGCCATGGATATTTCCACCGGCTCCAAGGTGGATGATTCTGTGGTGGAAGAATTCAAAGGCACCGCCAATATGGAGCTGACCCTGGACCAGAGTGTGGCAAGGGCCGGTGTGACCCCCTCCCTGAACCTGCAGCAAAGCTTTACCAAGAACGCTGATATCCTGCTGGACAATAAACAGAAGGAAGGCCTCTCCCTGATCAGGACGCTGCTTGGCAGCACCTCTTCCGCTGTGGCCATTCCCCAGCTGGAATCCATGATGGATAAAACCGATACCCTGCTGAAGATGAAAGACTGGTTTGCCCTGATGAACCGCTGACCGGAGGTGTCCTATGGACTCTGTATATGTTGTCGGCCATAAAAACCCGGATACGGATTCCATCGTATCCGCCATGGCTTACGCCGCGCTTCAGAACGCCCTCGGAGGAGAGCAGTATATTCCTGCCCGCTGCGGCCACCTGAATACGGAAACCTCCTTTCTTCTCGAAAGATTCGGCTTCCAGCCGCCCATTTACCTGCGCACGGTTCGTACGCAGGTCGCCGATATTGATTATGACACCCCGCCCATGGTTGGTGCGGGGGTTCCTGTTTCTCATGCCTGGAAAGTGCTGCACAAGGAAGATAACAGTGTTTCCGCCCTTCCCATCATTGAGGAGGACGGGCGTCTCT
>CACWWM010000305.1 GCA_902764565.1 uncultured Eubacteriales bacterium | reverse complement strand
TTCAACGCGGGCGTGATTCCCTACAAGGGCGGATATGCCATGGTGTTCCGCAACGATTACGGTTATATCGCAAGGGCCAGCTTCACGGGCACAAACATCGGCCTTGCCCTGAGCCCAGACGGCGTCCATTGGCAGGTGGAGCAGCAGCCCGTATTCTCCCTGAAGGACGAGGAAATCAGGCGGGCTTATGACCCCAGGCTGACGGTGATCGACGGCGAAATTTATATGACCTTCGCCGTGGACACCGGCCACGGCCTGCGGGGCGCTATCGCCCATACGGACGACCTGCATCATTTTGAAATCCTTTCCATGAGCGTGCCGGACAACCGGAACATGGTGCTGTTTCCCCGGAAATATCAGGGCATGTACATGCGTCTGGAGCGCCCCATGCCCGTTTACAGCCGGAGAGGAAAGGACCGCTTCGATATCTGGTGGAGCGAAAGCCCCGATCTGATTCATTGGGGCAATTCCCATTTGGTGGCCGGGGTGGAGGATTTCCCCTTTGCCAACGATAAAATCGGCCCCGGCGCGCCGCCCGTCTGGACGGAAAAAGGCTGGCTGGCCCTGACCCATACCGTGGATATCGACCCGGAGCGGGGGAAAAACGGCTGGGAAGACAAATGGACCAAGCGCTACTGCGCCGCCGCGGTGCTGCTGGACAGGGACGAGCCCTGGAAAATGATCGGCCGCACCCGGGCGCCGCTGCTGGCCCCCGAAGCGGATTATGAAACGAAAACGGGCTTCCGCACCAACGTGATTTTTCCCACCGCCGCCATCCCTATGCCGGACGGCACGCTGCGCGTCTATTACGGCGCGGCGGATACGGTGATCGCCCTGGCCGAAGCGAAGATCGACGATCTGATCGCCCTGTGCCTGGAGGGAGAGCAGGCGGAATAACGCAAAGGGGCTGTTTCAAAATGAACCGCTCCCCGTCAGGCAGGCAAAGAAAAAAGAAAAACATTTCTGCCGTCAGATTTCAGTCTGGCGGCAGTTTTTTTCGCACCCGGCAGTGCCCGTTTCCGGATAGCGGGAATGCACTTTCAAGGAATAACGATCACCCGGTTGTTATCGTCGGAAGCCAACGCCTCCAGCCGGTGATAGAGCGGATACTCCTCCGCAAGCGCGGCGTAGGGCGACCGGCGCGCCAGCAGCAGATACCGTGGCCTGCCGTCCTGTACGGAAAGGGACCGGAGAACGTCCGCTTCCGCGATGACGTTCATCAGCTCGACGCATTTTTCGTACCGGGGCCCTTCCACCCCGGCGGTCACGGACACCGCATCGACGTAGAGGAGGGGCAGATTGTCCCGGTCGCTGAAGCTGATTGCTTTGATGTCGGT
This sequence comes from uncultured Eubacteriales bacterium, assembly GCA_902764565.1. Lineage (GTDB taxonomy): Bacteria > Bacillota > Clostridia > Christensenellales > Aristaeellaceae > RUG563. The sequence goes on along the minus strand of CACWWM010000305.1, from coordinate 2,035 downwards.
CTGTGATATGCGCTCCTCCAGGAAACGCATGCTTTCAGAAAAATTGATATAACCGCTGCCGACGCCCGCATCGTAGGCGGCGGCCAGCTGCGCGGATTTGTCCTGCTGGTACTCGTCGATGGCCAGTTCATCGATGAGCGCCAGCATTTCCTCCGCGCCGCCCTCCACCGGCGGATGGGGCTCGCCCCAGATGTCCGCCAGGATTTCAAAGATGAACTGCTTCCTGTTCAATTTGTCGTCAGACGAAATCGCGAGCAGCTCGGATTCGCCGGCCAGATCTGTAAGGTGTTCGGCCCCGGCGAGAATGCCGCAGGAGATGTCGTAAATCAGAAAATTGCCGCAAAGAAAGACGGGAATGCCGTACAGCTTGCCGTCAACGGTCAATCCTTCCAATGCGAAGGGGTAGATATCGTCGATCTCTTGAATGCGGGATGGGTCAATGGGCTGGAGCCATCCGGCTCCGATCAGCCGATCCCTGCCCTCGGCATCGTACATGATGACGTCGATCCCCTCCGGCACACCGTCCTCGTAGCAGTCCCATTCGGCGCGGATCAGCCGTATATCCGGTTCAATCTCTGCCCAGCGCTGTTCGATCAGCTCCTGATAGTACCCGGCGTCGGGCAGGTACGGATATACCGCATAGGTCAGCGAGTCGACCGCCGTTTCCCCGCGGCAGGGCGTACTCAGGCCTGTCAGCAGCAGAACGGCGGCTGCGATGCGCAGAATGATTCTTTTGTATGGAGTCATGGTATCTTCCTTTCTTCCCACGCGGGGATGCTGAACAATTTCATGATCTTCTCTCCGAACAGGCCGGCAGCCGACTTTTTCCCCATCGTTTCATTCTGGACTTATTCATTTTTGTCTTTCGCGAAGCATAGGGAATCGATAGAAAACTGTGCGCCTGTTCATTTATCATACCAATTAAACACGTCCACGTCAAGGTTCACAGGGGCCGATTCGTCTGACGGTTATAAAAAATGCCACCAGACTGAAATCTGATGGCAGAAATGTTTTGCTTTTTTCTTTGTCTGCTTGACGGGGCACGGTTCATCATGAGACTGCCCCTTTGTTTGCGCGTAACGAAGCGTTATTCTTTGCCGATCAGCAGGATTTCCCCTGCCGCGCCTTCCTGAAATTCCACCCGCATTTCGGAAACGGCCATCGGTTCAAAGGGGAGGATCACGGCCTGGCCGGGCTTCCCGCCTGCGGGCAGATCAAAGGCGGCGGTCAGCGTGCCGTTGAAGGTGACCTTTCCGGAGAGCGCCTGGCCGGGGGCGGGATAGATCATCAGCAGATCGGCGCCGGCCGGTTCGTCCCAGCGGTAGGATACGCTGGTTCCCCGCCATACATAAGCGCCTGAAGCGGCGCTGACGCAATAATCGCCGTCGGTCAGCAGACCCTGATCGTCGCCCGTACAGGCGGCCAGGGTCAGCACGTTCCGGCAGCCGATCTCTTTCAGGGGGCGCAGCTGCGGGGCCAGGGTGGGGCCGTTGATGAAGGCTGTGCCGTCGGCGTGGAACCCGGCCCGGTCCACGCACAATTGCCGGTTGCCGGAGGGGGCCTGGGGATAGGTGTGGGTGTGGTAGGAGGTGAACAGCTCATTCCCTACGGAGAAGAAAGCGTTGTGGCCGGGGCCGGACACCGTTACGCCCGTTTCGTCCTCCGCATACGCCAGCAGTGGATTGTTTGCCTGTTTGGTATACGGCCCCAGGGGCGCGTCCGCCACGGCCGCGCTGACGGAGTATTCCTTCATCCAATAGCCGTTGACGCTGTAAAACAGATAATATTTCCCGCCGTGCTTCACCACCGCGGGGCCCTCGTTCCATCGGGTGTCGCCGGATTTGGTTTCCCATTCGCCCGCCGGTTTCAGCAGCAGCACCGGGTCGCCCTGCACGGAAAGCAAATCGTCAGCCAGCCGCACGCCGTAAACGTGGCTTTCCTGGCGGCCGTTCACGCTGTTCTCCGAGCAGTCCCGCACGTAGATCAGATAGGGATTGCCCGCATCGTCCCAGGTGAGGGTGGCGTCGATGGTGGC
>CACWWM010000304.1 GCA_902764565.1 uncultured Eubacteriales bacterium | reverse complement strand
GCTGCTGCGGCCTCTGGGCATGCGGGAAACCTGGTGCCGCGTGCCGGACGCCGCCCGCCCGCGCTGTGTCAGCCACGACCGGGAGCACCGCATCGAGGGCGGCCGCTGGCTGGTGCGGGAGGGTATTGCGCCCGGCACCGTCCACGACCCCAAGGCCCGGATCATGGCCCCAAAGGGGGAAGCCTTCTGCGGCCACGCGGGGCTTTTCTCCACGGCGGGGGATATGACGCGCCTGTGTCAGGGCGTCCTGCGGGGCGACGTGCTCAGCGCCGCCGACCTTCGGGAAATGGCCCGCAACCGCACGGGGCATCCCCTGCCGGAAGGGGGATGGACCCAGCATTTGGGGCTCATGTGCTACGTGCGCCATCCGGAGCAGCGGCACAGCGAAGTGCCGGTGTATATGAGCGGCGAAACCATTGCATTAAGCGGCTTTGTGGGCAACCATATCGCTGTCGATCCCAGGCAGGGCATCTTTGAATTTTATCTTGGCAGCCGGGTGATGAACCGGGTGACCGTTTTGACGCCGCCCCCGGGAAAGACCCTGGCGGACTACGGCCTGGCCCCGGACGGCACGGGCGTGATCGACTGGCCGGGGGAGGGCAAGGTTGTTTCTTCGGTCAATTTTGTGTATTTGAAGGACGCCCATTATCATCCCGTGATCGCGGAAGAAATGGGCTGGCAGGCGTGAAGGAAGGAGATAAGAAAATGCATCCTGTGATTCAATCCCTAATGGAGCGAAAATCTGTCCGGGCGTATACCGATCAGGAAATCCCCGAGGAAGCCGTACAGCAGATTTTGGCGGCGGCGGCCCAGGCCCCCACGGCGGGCAATCAGCAGCTGTATACCATTCTGCGCGTAAGCGATCCTGAAAAGAAGCGCAGGCTCAGTATCTCCTGCGATAATCAGCCGTTCATCGAGCAGGCGAAACTGGTGCTGGTTTTCTGCGCCGATTGCCTGAAATGGTATAGGGCTTTTCAGGCGGCGGACTGCCAGCCCCGGAAGCCCGGCGTGGGGGATTTGCTGCTGGCGGTGAGCGATGCCAATATCGCCGCCCAAAACGCGGTGACCGCCGCGGAAGCCCTGGGCGTGGGTTCCTGCTACATCGGCGACATTATGGAAAACATCGAAACCCAGCGGGACATCCTGGCCCTGCCGCGCTATGTGTTTCCCGCCGCTATGGCGGTGTTCGGCTATCCGACGCAGCAGCAAAAGGATCGGGAAAAGCCCCGGCGTTTCCCGCAGCAATATATCGTGCAGGAAAACGAATACCATGTGCTGGCGGAGGACGAATTGAAAGCCATGTTCGCGGAGAGAACCAGCAACCGCACCTTCGACAGCTGGCTGCATGCGTTCTGTGAGCGGAAATACAATTCCGATTTTGCTAAGGAAATGACCCGTTCCGTGCAAAAGTATCTGGATGAATTTATGGAGCCGTAGCTGCATCCGGCCTTGACTTAGAGGAAGCTTTAAGGTGTAAGATGCCTTCGGAATCATTGCTCGGGAAAGAAGGAAGCGGCGCGGTGATCATCGGCTATCCGGCCACGGAAAGCGGCCTGCCCAGCCGGAACCTGACGGCGCAGAAGGGCAGCGAAATCACCTGGATCGACTGACGCTCAGAAGAAGGACGGAAGATGAAAAAGACCTACATCACCACCATGCCCAACCACATCGGCGCATTTTTGAAAGCCAGCGAGTGCTTTGCCTCCCTGGGCGTCAACATCACCCGCGTAAGCTACAACAAGGCGGTGGATTCCCACACCCTGTTTATCGACGCGGAGGGCAGCGAAGCGCAATTGCTTAAGGCGGACGAACAGCTTGCGCAGATCGGCTATCTGAAAACGCCGGAGCATGACAAGGGCATCGTGCTGCTGGAATTCCATTTGAAGGACGTGCCCGGCAGCGTGACGGAGGTGCTGCGGCTCATCAGCGAATTCCGGCTGAACATTTCCTATATCAGCTCCCAGGAAAACGGCACCCCCTGCCAGGCGTTCAAGATGGGGCTGTTCGTGGAAGACGAAGCGGTGCTGAAAGCGTTTCTTTCGCGGGTGGAAACGCTGTGCCCCGTGCGGGTGATCGATTACAACCACGCGGAAAAGGTGTACGATAACAGCATCTTCTACCGTTCCTTCGTTTCGGGCCTCATGCAGACGCTGGAGCTGCCCGAGGAATGCCGGGACACGCTGCTGGTTCATTCCAATTTAGTGATGCAGCTGCTGGATGAAAAGGGCCTGTCGCCCTACAAAACCTTTGAAAGCATCAGCCGGTTCGCGGAGCTTTTGTCCGTGTGCCGGGGCGGCGCTTTTTCGCCCCGGATCACCCGGCACAGCATCACGGAAAACACCCGGATCATCCTGATCGAGCCGCCCTGCGGCAGCAACACCGCCATCCTGCAAAGCGCGGGGGAAACCCTGTTCATCGACTGCGGCTACGCCCTGTACCGGGAGGAAATGGAGGCCGTTTTCCGCAGGCTGCTGCCCGATTGGGACGGCATGCGCAAGCGCATCCTGATTACCCACGCCGACGTGGATCACTGCGGGCTGCTGCCGCTGTTCGACGAGGTCCTGGCCAGCGAAAAATCAAAGGAATGTTTGGCTCTGGAATACGAGGGGAAAAACGGCTTCCGGGAACAGAACCCCATGCACAGGCCGTATATCAGCATCTGCAAAACGCTGACGCGCTATCGGCCCCCCGAACCGGACAAGGTGCGGGGCTTGTGGCGCGGCCCGGACGAGCAGGAAGCGCCGCTCACGCAGATCGGCTTTTTCCGCTTTGGCGAAATGGACTTTGAGGTCTATCAGGGCAGCGGGGGCCACCTGAAAGGCGAAATCGTGCTGATCGATTTTGCCCACCGCGTGGCTTTCACCGGGGATATTTACGTCAACGTCCACGGCATGACCAGGGAGCAGGCGGCCTATAACCAGTACGCTCCCGTGCTTATGACCTCGGTGGACACCGATCCCAAGCTGTGCGCGGAAGAGCGCCGAGCCGTCATACAGCGGCTGGGCGTGGGTCAATGGCAGATTTTTGGGGCCCACGGCATGAAAAAGGATTATCAGGTACGGGAAGAACAGATACAAAATCCCTGACAAAATGCGGAAGGAACACAAAAACGAATGAGCGAAGCGTTTGACATTCAGGCGTATATGACCCAAGGCGTGGAACGGGTGGTGGCCGACGCGCTGAAAGCCACCCTGCGGAACCCCAAGGAAAGCGCCTTTATGCTGAAATTCGCCGCAGCCAGCCGGAAAGCGTCCAAAAAGCGGGCGGAGCTGGAAGCGGCGGGGGAGCACATTCCCCCCTTTCTGATCGCCAGCATCACCAGCGCCTGCAATCTGCACTGCGCCGGGTGCTATTCCCGCTGCAATCACGCCACGGTGGACGC
>CACWWM010000303.1 GCA_902764565.1 uncultured Eubacteriales bacterium | reverse complement strand
TTTCAGAAGCAGTTTACTTGGGAAAGCCATCCAAGGAACCGTGTTCCTCGATCCATACATATTTTTCCCAATCGGCTTGATTCAGAATCGCCCGCGCAATGGCGTACGGATGTGTTTGCCCCGCGTCGCTGCTCATGGCCTTTTCATACATTTCATCGCCCACACAGGCCCTGAAAAAGCGGAGCGATTCTTTTTTGTGGTGAAAGCCCGGCCTGTATATCCCCAGCGCGTGCCCGCCGCTGAAGGATTCCATCTGTTCCGGGTTCAGCTCGATTCGATTGATACTGTCTATCATTTGCGCTCAGTCCTCGCCTTCTCATAGAAGCTGAAAGACGTCCATTTGTACGGTTTGCCCTTACGAGCCAAAATGGATGATGATACAGGCGTAAGTCCAGAAACACTCGTGATGAAAATCGTTAGGGCTATCGTGATGCAGGATGGTGAAGCAATCGTAATCGCTCCAGCAAAATTGTCCTCCCGCGGCTTTCTCCATCTCTTCGGGATCAAGCTCCTGCATGCTTACAAAAGCTTTTTCCATATCCGCTTCCGCAAAGTCGTATCCCATCGCCCTGGCGGCTTTTGCAATGGCTTCCCCGTCGCTCTGCGCGCTTTTTTCTTCGGCGATCTTTTTCAGCTCTGCATCAAACTGTTTCCCCAGCTCGGGATTCTCCTTTAAGGACTGGAAGAATTCTTTTGCGCTTTGATTCATGCTGATCTCTCCTTTTCCGTTCATTGTCCCGCTCCGGGCCGTCCGGCGCTTATGATCCGGGAGCCGTTTTTAATCCAGGGGCAGCTTTTTGTAAATGTAATCAACCAGTCCCTTTCCGTCTTTTTGCGTTCTCTTCATATCTTCGCTGTTGAGAAACTCTTCCGCTTTTTTGATGAGCTCATCCACCTTGGAATCATGGAACAGGGTGATGCAGTCATAATCGCTGAAACAGGCGGAGCCCGGCTGATCGGGGGAATCGTGATTCCAGGCGGTGTAGCAGTCGTAATCCGCGAAGCACCAGCCGCCGGCGGCCTGTTCCATTTCCCCGGAGTCCAGCTCCTGGGTTTCGGCATGGGCCTTTTCCATGTCCGCCACGGTGAAATCATAGCCCAGGGCCTGAGCAGCCTTTGCCATGGCCTCCGCGTCGTTTGACGCGCTTCCTTCCCCGGCGATTTTTTTCAGTTCCTCCGCCAGCCTGCGCCGAAGCTCCCCGCTCTCCCGCAGCGCCTTTTCAAATTTCCTTACGTTTTCCGTCATCCGCAGCAGCTCCTTCCGGTCTGTGACGCCTTCAAACGCTTACGAATCGAAGCCTTTGATCAATTCTTTAAAACGATCGACAATATTCACAACCGGTTCGACGAACTTCTTATACTCGTAATCGACGATCTTGCTGTTATGATAGACGGAGACGCAATCATAGTCTTTTAAGCAGGCAGAACCCGGCTGATCAGGGGAATCATGGTTCCAGGCGGTGTAGCAGTCGTAATCCGCGAAGCACCAGCCTCCGGCGGCCTGTTCCATTTCCTCGGGATCCAGCTCCCGGGCTTCGGCGTGAGCTTTTTCCATGTCCGCCACGGTGAAATCGTAGCCCAGCGTCTGAGCTGCCTTCGCCATGGCTTCCGCGTCGCTTTCCGCGCTCTTTTCTTTTGCGATCTTCACCAGCTCTTCAAACAGTTTTTTCTGCAGTTCCTCGTTCCCCCGCAGGTCTGCTTCAAATTTCCTTACGTTCTCAATCATCCCGAAACGCCCCTTTCCTCCATTCGGCTGTCAATGATGATAGATTGTGATGCAGTCGTAATCCGCAAGGCAGGGGGCGCCCTCCTGATCCGGCCCGTCGTGATGGCTGAGGGTATAGCAGTCCCAGCTATCCACGCACCAGTAATTGCCATGGCACCAGCCGCCGGCAGCCTTGTCCATTTCTTCGGGGTCCAGCTCCTGGGTTTCGGCGCTGGCTTTTTCCGCTTCGGTCAGGGAAAGCTCAAAGCCCAGCGCTTTTGCGGCCTTTACATAGGCTTCGATGTCGTTCAGGGCGCTTTTTTCCTCCGCGATGCGCTTAAACTCCGCCGCGAACCTCGCCCGCAGTTCCTCATCCTCCCGCAGCGCCTTTTCAAATTTCCTTACGTTCTCCGTCATGGTGATGGTTCCTTTCTCTTCTCTTGCTGCATATCTTACATATGGCATTCGCCACAGTATTTCCGGATCGCCGCGTCCGCCACGGCCCGCACGGCCTCTTCGCCGATGTGCCGATGAAAATAGCAGCACCGTTCGTCCGGCACCAGGTAATCCCCTTCGTCGGTGATGCCCTCCACCATGCAGCCGCCGCAGCACCTGGGCAGGTATTCGCAGGCGGCGCAGACCGGATTTTTCGCCAGCAGGTCGCTTACCTTCGTCTGCACCACATCGTGATAATAGCTGTCCAGCGTCAATTCGCCCAGGGGGCGCTCCAGGACGCTGGGGAACTTCTCCTTCAGCGCCGTGTCGGAAAAGCCCATGCAGGGGGCCAGCCGCCCTTCCGGCCCGATGTACGCGTGATAGCGCACGCTTTCGCAGTAGGGATACTTGCTCCAGTCCGCGCCGTCCCTGGCGTTATGCACATAGGAGACTTTATACTCGGTCTTTCCCTTTTCGCAGCGGAAATACCCGTCCAGCTCCACCCCGACGGGCATGCCGTCCTCAAAGAAATGCGGGATATAGTCCCTGTACGCCGCCCAGACCTCGTCCTCCGTCAGGGCGTACTGATCCGCATATTGTTTCCACAGGCCCAGGCTCTGCGGCGCGTTGACCCGCAGGTTCTGCACGTTCATTTCCGCCAGGTAATTGGCCGTGGAGCGCAGGCTGTCCCGGTTTTCCCGGTGGATGCACATGGCGGCGTTGACGGTATAGCCGCGTTCCCTGAGCAGGCGGAACGCCTCGTCCGCCTGCTTTTCCGCGCCGGCCACGCCCCGCAGCCAGTCGTGATGCTTCAGGCCGTCGAAGCTGAGCTGGAAGACGGGACGCTGACGGTACTTTTCCAGCATGTCCAGCGTGTCCCCTGTCAGCAGGGAAGCGTTGGTGAACAGCACGCCGATGTCGATATTGCGTTCGCCGAGAGCCTTCACGATCTCCTCAAAGTCCCGGCGCACCAGGGGCTCGCCCCCGGTCACGTCCACCCGGTTGACGCCGCATTTGGCGATTTCCTCCACGATATGCAGGCAATCGGAAAGCGGCAGCTGAGGATGATGGGCGTTTGGCGCAGACACCAGGCAATGGCGGCAGTTGAAATTGCATTTGCCCGTGATGCTCCAATGCACGGATTTGATGCGCCGGGAAGGATAGACATGATACCGCTGAAAAGAAGAAAGCTGCTGCATGGGGCTTTCCGACTGCTCCATGATGCCGTGCTCCGTCATTTCTT
>CACWWM010000302.1 GCA_902764565.1 uncultured Eubacteriales bacterium | reverse complement strand
GCGGCACCGTGCCCAACGTGGTTTCCGCTTTCCTCCTGTTCCTGTTCATCATGCTCCAGGCCGTGTTCGCCAAGCTGCGTGAACGCAAACAGAACTGACCTCCCCCGCTCCCTTTCTTTTCCCACGCCGGGTTTCCCGGCGTGGGTTTTTGTTTATTAACGAAGCAGGGGGCTTCTTCAGCCCCCTAAACCCCTGAACCAGGGCCGCTTGGCCCTGGACCCATCCTGGCGAATCAACTTAAACAGAAAAAACAAACAACATCCGCCTGTTACTGGGAGATACGAAAGTATGAAGGCTTCTGGCCTAAGAAAGCCGGGAAAATCCCAGGGAAAAAGCTTGCTTTTTCCTGGGGATTATTCCCGTGCTTTCCCCGGATGCTTTGCATCCGGGTTGGCCGCTTTCAGCGGCCGGGCCAGAAGCACAAAGTCGTCAAGCCGGGCTGTTCTCTTTAAGCAGCAACGAGAGATTGTTTGTTCGTTGCATCCAGTTTATTCCGCAAGTGCGGGTCCAGGGGCGTCACGCCCCTGGTCGGGGTCTGGGGCGGACAGCCCCAGCGTTCTCCATCGTCAAAAAAGCGCCGCCCCCGGTTGTGGAGGCGGCGCAGGCTGAAGGAGGGTATCACTCAGCGGGGGTATAGATGCTCTGGCCGGTGGTCAGGTCGCGGGAGAAGTCCTTCATGAAGTTCCAGGCCAGTTCGGCGTAGCAGGGGTAGAGGGAGTGGGTGGTATTTTCGGTGCAGGACAGGGCCATGGCGGGCACGCCGTCGGCGTTCTTGACGGTCCAGCGGAAGGTACGGAATTCACCGTTGAGGGTGGTGAGGGAGAAGCTGTCGAAGGGGCGGCCAAAGTAGGGCGCGGCTTCGTAATCGTAATTGCCGTCGAATTCGATGCCGTTCAGCTTGGCGAACTTATCGAAGATGAACATGGTGTTTTCGTTCAGGCGGGCGTTGGCCTGGTCAAAGCCCAGGTCGAAGGTGGAGGTCAGCTCCATGGTGGGCATGCCGATTTCCTTCATGCGGGCGTCCTGTTCCTCGGTGCTGGCGTAGAACATATCGGGGTGCATACCGGCCATGGGCACGGCGGCGGCGATTTTTTCCATGCAGCCGTACATGGCGCGATAGCAGGAGCCGCCGCCCATGGAATAGCCCAGCACATAGACGCGGCTGCGGTCGAGGGCGGGATACCGGGAAAGAACGTGCTCCAGCAGGCGGGGCATGGCCTGATCCATGATGCCTTCATAGATGGGCACGCCCATGACCACCTTCGCGCCTTCGTGGGAAATGACCAGCTCTTCCTGGAAGGGGCAGATGATGGCGGCGTTTTCCCGTCCGGCCACTTCCAGCGCGCCGATTTCGTCCATGAACATCAGGGGATCGTCGCCGGTGCCGTGGAGGGCGATGATAACGGGCACGGAGCCTTCACCGGCGGTGCCGTCCAGCACGGATTCGGGCAGGGCTTCATACCAGGTTTGCAGGTACTGGTCGTACATGGTCTTGAGGTCGCTGAAAATTTCTTCCTGATGCAGCGTCACGTGCAGCTTGCCTTCCAGGGTGACGCCGTTCATGATGGTGTTCCGGGCGGCCAGGGCGTAGCGGTTCAGCTCGGGAACGGCCACGTAATCGGTGTAGGGCGCGGGCACGGCGGTCACCTGATCCATGCGGGAAATGACGGACACGCGCTGCACCTTGCTCATCATGCGGAAGAAGGCGTCCTTCACGCAGGCGGCCAGGTCGGGGGTCTCCGCTTTCGCGGCGTAAACGCGCAGCAGGGGCACGTCCTTGTTGACGAAGGCTTCCAGGCCGTCTTCAATTGCATACTCGTCCGCGCCGTTCACCTTGCGCCAGGCGGTCAGGGCGGTTTCCGTTCCGTTCACCAGATAGGCGGGCACATACTTGGAAATGACGGCGTCGGCGTTCATTTCGCCGCCCACCAGCAGCACGCCCGCGCACTGGCCGATGCACTCGGGATCGCCGGTGGCCACGAAGTTGTTCAGGAAGGTCGCGCCGCCGTCGATGCCGATGAAGTAAATCTTGCCGGTGGTGCCGAAGTATTCGCAGTCGGCATAGGGCACAAAGCCCTTGGTGTACATGGATTTGTGCAGGTTATAGTAGTTTTCCAGATCGGCGGCGGTGAAGCCCGCGGCGGGATCGGCGGGGGTAAAGAGGGTGACGGAGCCGACGAGGGAATCGATCAGGTCCGTCAGGCCCAGGGCCTGCATGTAGGCCAGGGCGGCGTCCTTATCGTCAAAGTGCTGCTCGGAAAACACCAGGAAGGAGGTGTTGTTCCGCACGGCGGCCTGCCCGCCGTAGATGTTGGCGGAGCGATAGACGAAGGTGGTGCCCGCCGGATAGGTATCCAGCAGGGGGTTGGGCGTATATTGCTTTTCCGCGTTGCCGAAGAGCTTCACCACTTCGGCGGGGGCGTTCTGATGGGCTTCCTCCAGGGTCTCGATGCCCGCGGGGTTGCCCAGGCGATTCGTGTAGTTCATGTAGCTGTAGAATTCCTCCCCCATTGCGGCGGGAACAGCCGTCAGGGCCAGGGAAAGCATCAGCGCAAACGCCAGGATCTTCTTCATACAGGTTCCTCCTTGAATTGATTTGGACGCGAAAACGCCGCGTTCACTGATGCTGCTATTATAGTGAAAACGCGGCGCGCGCGGAAGGAACAGGCGTTTTGAAGAAGGTTATGTTGTTTTTTGCTTGTACTGCTTTTTTGCGCGGCCCAAAGCGCTGTCAGGAAAGAAAAAAATCGTATTCAACCATTGCGAAAAAGAATTGCAGACGCTTCTTTTGCCCGTTTGGGCGGTCAGATGCCCGCGAGCTTTTCCACCTGCGCCCGTTTTTCGTACAGCACGCAGCCCCCGGCGTGATCCTCCAGCAGATACCCGCCGTCCCGCAGTTCCCGGAACAGGGGCGAATTCATGGCTTCCCGCAGAGAGGTGTCCCGCACGTTGATATCGGAATAGGGCGAGAAGGGGCAGGGCTCCGCGCCGCCGTGGGAATTGATATGGAAGAAGCCGCGCCCTGCGGCGAGACATCCGCCGGAGCTCTTTTCGTCGCCGGGGAAGGAAACATACACCATTTCGGGCTTTTCCCGGCGCAGACGGTGAATTTCTTCGCTCAACCAGGCCCGTTCCTCGTCGCCGGGGGCAAGATCCTTGCTTTCCTCCGTCACCGGCACAAATTCCACATAGATCACCAGCTTGCAGCCGCGCTCCATGAGGCTTGCGATAAACGCTTCCGAAGTCACCTGCCGCACGTTCTGCGTGGTCACCGTAACGGACGCGCCGAAGATCAGGCCCCGCTTTTTGCATTCGTCCATGTTGGCGATCAGCCGGCCGTACACCCCCGGGCCGCGCCGGGCGTCCGTTTCTTCTTTTCCGCCCTCGATGCTCATGACCGG
>CACWWM010000301.1 GCA_902764565.1 uncultured Eubacteriales bacterium | reverse complement strand
ACGTGAAAACCGGCGATACCGGCGAAGTGGGCGATATCCTGACCAAGCTGATCACCGAGCTCAAGGGCTTTAACGCCGCAGGAGAAAAGCCCAAGGGCCTCAAGGCCCTGTTCTTCGGCGCGAAGCAGCAGATCGCTTCCATCCAGGCCAAGTATGAGGACGTGTCCAAAAACGTGGAGAACATCGCGGGCAGCTTGGAAAACCATCAGGTGCAGCTGCTCAAGGACGTGGCCATGTTCAATAAGCTGTACGATATGAACCTGCAGTACTTCCACGAGCTGACCATGTACATCGTGGCGGGCGAACAGCGCCTGCAGGAAGTGCGGGACACCGATTTGAAGGCCCTCCAGGACGCTGCCGCCGCCAGCGGCGACGCCATGGACGCCCAGAAGGCCAACGACCTGGCCGCCCAGTGCGACCGGTTTGAAAAGAAGCTGCACGACCTGAAGCTGACCCGGCAGATTTCCATGCAGATGGCGCCCCAGATCCGCCTGCTGCAAAACAACAATTCCCTGCTGGTGGAGCGCATCCAGTCCACGCTGGTGAACACCCTGCCCCTGTGGAAAAACCAGATGGTGCTGGCCCTGGGCCTGCACCACAGCCAGCAGGCCATGCAGGCCCAGCGCGCCGTGACCGATATGACCAATCAATTGCTCAAAAAGAACGCCGAAACCCTGAAAATGGGCACCATCGAAACGGCCAAGGAATCCGAGCGGGGCATCATCGATCTGGAAACCCTGGTATCCACCAATCAAAACCTGATCGACACCATCAACGAAGTCAGCCGCATCCAGGCCGAAGGCCGCCAGAAACGCGCCGAGGCCGAAAAGACCCTGGCCCATATGGAAAAGGAACTCAAGGAAAAGCTGCTGACCATGTAATATACCGAATGACCTTGTATGTGTAAGGGGGCCGATGAACCGATGAAACTGAAAACGGGTTGGGCCATTGCGATCATGGTGATCCTGATCGCGGGCGGCGTGATTCTTGGCGCGTATCGCGGCTGGAATGACGAGCGGGCGCTGGTGAACGAAACCCGCGCGGGCCTGGAAAACATGCTGCAAACCCGCGTGGAATCGGCCTATAACGTGCTGGCCGTGGCCAAGCGCCACGTTCCGGTTACGGACGAAGCCTATCAGCACGTCGCCCAGGATCTGAAAGCCCTGGAGGATAAAAGCGATAATTTGGCGCCCCGGGCCGAAGCCAACGAAGCGCTGACCGCGGACGCCGCCGCCCTGCTGGACAAGCTGGCACAATTGGACAGCGTGAAAAACGACAGCCGCGACAATATGTACGTGACCAGCTATCTGCCGCAGATGCTGGCCCAGAGCGAACAGAAAACCGCCGGAGCCGCTTATAACCAGGCGGCGGCGGAATTTAACAGCCGCATGAACGGCACTTTCTCCGGCTGGCTGGCCCGCACGCTGCTCGGCGTCAAGCCCGCCGTGGAATTCCAGGCGCGGTAAGGAAGGAGGAGGAACATGAACAGCCTGTTTACGAAAATGGGCGCGCTGGTTTTGGCGCTGGCCCTGTGCTTCGCCGCCGTTTCCCTGGCAAACGCCGAAACGGAATATCCTCCCCGTCCTGAACGCTCCTCCGCCGACCTGGCCGGCGTGCTGGGCGAAAAGACCCTGGAAGATCTGGAAGCCCTGAACGACCGGCTGGAATCCTCCGCCGGGGGCCGCATCTATGTGCTCACCCGCCATTTCTTAGGCGGCGCGGACGCCCAGCAGTACGCCGATCAGGTGTTTCAGGTTTGGAGCCTGGAAGAAGGCGACGCTCTGCTGCTCATGGTGATCGGCGAGGAAGAATTCGCCCTGTCCCTGGGCGCCGACAGCAAAAACGCCCTGTCCACCGAAAGCCGCAACACCCTGCTGGGCGCGTTCCGCAACGCCTTTAAAGCCCGGCAGTACGACGAAGCCCTGGCGAACCTCACCGTCAGCCTGGGCCAGGCTATGGCAAAAGCCAAGGGGAACACGCTCAGCGATACGGGCCTGTTCGGAAGCGCCGCCATTCAATCCACCCCCCAGCCCCAAACCGTGGACGATTCCTGGTACGGCATGTTTGCCCGGGACGATTACGACGCCTGGGAAAACAGCGACGAGGTGTTCTGGGAGGATTGGCAGAACACCTGGCGCAGCGAAGAAACCCGCACCAACTGGCGCAGCGTGATCATTTGGGCCCTGGTGATTTACTTCCTCTTCTTCCGCAGAAAGAGGAGAAACAGGAGATAAAGCCATGCGCCTTTGTATGATTTCCCTGGATGCCGTGGCAAATCCCGACGCGGACAGGCTGCTGAGCCTGCCCGCGCTTTCTGCACTTGCGGAGGGGGGCGTATTCTGCGATCAGGTGAAAACGGTGTACCCCACCCTCACCTATCCCATTCACGCCAGCCTGCTCACCGGCTGCTATCCGTCCACCCACGGCATCGGCCATAACCAGCCCTTCCAGCCGGACAAGGCCCCGGAAATGCGCGCCTGGTATTGGAGCGTCGGGGATATCAAGGCGAAAACGCTGCACCAGGCCGCCAGGGAAAAACGCATGGACGTGGCCTCCATTCTTTGGCCTGTGACCGGGAAAAACCCGTATGTGCGCCGGAATTTTCCGGAGGTGCTGCCCCTGCCGGGGGAAAGCGCCGTGGTAAAAATGGTGCGCTACGCTTCTCCCGTGTGGATTCTGCGCATGGAGCTCCTGTACGGCAAGACCCGGAAAAGTATTTTGCAGCCCGATCTGGACGATTACGCGGCGCTGCTGTGCGAAAAGCTGTATGCGGGCAAGCGCCCCCCCGACGTGCTCACCGTGCATTTGGTGGACTGCGATTCCATGCGCCACTGGCACGGCGCCGACAGCCCGGAAGCCCACGCTGCTATGGAACGGCTGGACGCGCGGGTGGGCCGCATCGTGGAAGCAGTCAAAAAAGCGGGGCTTCTGGATGAAACCCTCTTCTGTGTCGTCAGCGACCACGGCCAGCAGGACGCGCCCCGGGGCGTGCTGCTGGACGCGAAACTGAAAGCCGCCTGCGGGGCCCGCGCTCAGAGCTTAGGCATGGGGGCCTATATCTTCGGCCCGGACCTTGATACGGCCCGCCGCGTCCTGGAGGAAAAAGGGGCGGAATGGGGCGTCGGGCGCATCTTCGGCGATCAGGAGCTTCGCGCCCTGCATGCCCCCGGGGACGTGCATCTGGCCGTGGACGCCCTGCCGGGACATTGCTTCATCGATCAGCCGGGAAAAACCTATGGGGAGCACGGCTTTTCCCTGGACTGCCCCCAGGCCCGCACGCTGCTCTGGCTCAAAGGCCCCGGCATCCGGCAGGGCCAGCGCCTTTCAGCCGCCAACCTTGTGGATATCGCGCCCACCCTGGCAAAAGCCCTGGGCCTTTCCCTGCCCCAGGCGGAGGGGAAAGC
>CACWWM010000300.1 GCA_902764565.1 uncultured Eubacteriales bacterium | reverse complement strand
TGGCCAAGGCCGACGGACGAAAGATTTTGGAAAACCTGAAAAACTATCCCATGGATCAGTTCTCCATGCACCGGGACGGCAGCAAGCCCGAGGGAGAAAGCATCTTCCCGAAAGAGTAATTCTTATGGGGGCTTCTTCAGCCCCCTTTCCGCAGCCTCAATCGTCGCAAGTCCGCATTATGCGGACATTGCTCGTTTCGGCTCAAAGGTCGCAACTCTCCACAGGAGAGCTTGCTCCCTTTCGGTTGATCTCAGCCCTGACATGATATCCGCCACTGGCGGATGTCAGGGCTTCGTCCACAGGCGGTCATCGACGGTTCGTCCCCGAACCAGGGAGGTTCCCTCCCTGGACCCATCTCCAGGGCGCCTATTATCGCTCCTGGGCGGGCGGCAAAGCCGCCCTTCGGTGCGCGAAGCGCACCTGAAAAACGAAGGATAGGTCAAGGAAAAAGCTCGCTTTTTCTCTGACCTATCCTCGTTTTTCTTTGCCCAGGAGCTCACTATTTAATCTTTCCCAAGCTGGCGCATGTTGTTTGTTTTTTGCCTGATTATTGATCGCCTGATGGGGTGCAGGGGATCATCCCCTGCTGCGGGGTTTCAGGGGCCGCAGAGGCCCCTGAGAAAACGTTCTTTTCCACCACATCTTGTGCATGTCAATTCATGTCGAACGAAATATAGTGTTTTTCTCATTTTTCGACAGGATTTTCCCTTGCAGGATCGCTTTCGACGGCGTATGCTGTATTCGGACAGCAAAATGCCCGCATATTCCGCAAAAACAGCGAAAAAGGAGGTTCCCCCTATGGAACAGCGTGCCTTGTTTTCAGCCCATCAAACGATCGAGATCCTTCGCCTCCGGTTGGAGGAAGCCTTTACCCGGGGCGATCTTGCCGCAGCGCAGGCCCTGAGCCGCCAAATGGACGAAATTCAGCTGCGTCATTGGGCGGCGGTGCTTGCTCCGGCGTCATAAGCCGAAAAAGCTGATCTGCTCCGCTTCCGCCTGACGGGGACGGACGCCCGCGTTCTCCCGCCGAAGACCGGCGGGCAATTCGGCGAGGAAGGGAGACGGTTCGCCGCCGCAGGTCAGGATCAGGCGGTTTTTCGCCCGGGTCAGGCCCACGAACAGCAGCCGTCTTTCTTCCTCAGCGTCGGTTTCTTCATCCTGCCGTTGGGCGGGGAAGCGCCCAGCGTCCAATCCTGCCAGGAACACGCAGGGAAATTCCAGTCCCTTGGCCCCGTGCAGGGTCATGAGCCGCACCGCGCCGGAGGGCTTGCCGCCGCTCAGGCGGGTAACGTCCCCTTCCTCCCCCATGCGCAGGGCGGAAAGGAAGGCGGGCATGGTGTCGAAAAACACGGCGGTGTTCCAGAGCCGCTCCACCGCTTTGCCCTTCACGCCCGTATCGTTTGCCAGGGCTTCCAGCAGCTTCCGGGGCTTTTCCTTGGGCAGCAGCGGGGCGTACTTCTTCACCGCGTCCAAGAAGGGCGATAGGCCGTCAAAGGGGACAAGGGCCGCTTCAAAGGCTTCGCCCGTTAAGCCCATGGCCGCTTCCGCCCGGGCGATCAGCCCGTCGGGGCAATGCCACAGGCCCTTCAGGGCCGTGCGGAGGGCGGGCAGGTTGTCCTGCTCCGTCAGAGCGGTAAAAAAGCCCAAAAGGGCCTGATTGACGGGCTGTTCCAGGAAATCCCCCCGGCCCGACACCGCGCAGGGGATGCTGTCGTGGCGCAGACACCGTTCCGCCTGCTCCAGCTGCCGGTGGGTGCGGCACAGCACGGCGATTTCCGAAAAGGCGTACCGCGCCCGCTCGCCGCCGCCGGCTTCCAGCATGTCCACGCCGCCGGTGAGCCGGGCGATTTCCTTGGCGATCCAGATATACTGGCCCTGCTCGTCCGCCGCCTGTACCAGCCGCACCGGTTCCCCGGCGGGCACGGTGGGCGCAAGCTCCCGCCTGTCTCCCGGATTTCGGCCGATCACGGTCAGGGCGCAATGCAGGATATCCGGGGCGGAGCGGTAATTCTGCTTCAAACGAATGACCTTCGCCTCCGGCCTGTCCGCAAGCAGCGCGTCAAAGCAGCCCGCGTCCGCACCCCGGAAGCCGTAAATGGATTGATCGGGGTCGCCAATGACGAACAAATGCGCGTTTTCACTCCAATGGCTCACCAGGGCCCGCTGAATAGCGTTGATATCCTGGTATTCGTCCACCAATAAATGATGGAAACACGGCTTATCCCGGACAGGTATTTTCAATGCTTCGCTTAAAATATCGTCTAAATCCCGCGCGCCCATTTCACACAGCTTTTCCTGATACTGTTCCAACAGGCCTTCCGGCAGGCCCGCCGCATCCAAGCCGTTTTTCCGGGCGGAAATCAGGGCCAGGGCGTCGGCAGGGGCCAGCGTTTCCCCGCGCTCCCGCAAAATCTCCGCGATCACGTCCCGGGCTGCTTCCCGGCTGATCAGGGGCTTTTTTTCGATCAGGTTCAGGCAGATGGCGTGAAAGGTGCCCACGGTCAGGCCCTTCACCCGCTTTTTGCCCAGGCGCTTTTCCAGGCGTTCCAGCATTTCATGGGCCGCCTGCCGGGTGAACGTAACGGCGGTGATCTCCTTGGGCGAAACGCCCTTTTCCCCGATCAGCCAGGCGATGCGGTTCACCAGGGTGCCCGTTTTTCCGGTGCCCGGCCCGGCGATGACCGCCACGGTGCTTTCTTCCGCGTGAATGGCGGCTTCCTGCTCGGGATTGGGACGCATATCCGGCGCGGGGGCGGCGGGTTCTTCCTGCATCACGGCGGGCTTTGCAGGCTCCGCTTTTTTGATTTCCGAAAGAGGAACGCCGGTCAGCAGGGTGGTCTGCCCCAGCAGGGTTTCCCTTTCCCCCGGCTGGAATACGCGGATCACGCCGTATTCCCCGTCGTACCCGCCCTGGCGGATCACCTGACCCGCCCGCAGCCGCCGCACGGCCTCCCCCAGCAGGAAGCCGCCCGCAGCCTGAATGTCCTCGATGCTTCTTTCCCGCAGGATGGAAAACTCCGGCCCCAGCTTTTGCAGCAGATCAAAATACGCCGCCTGGGTCTTTTTGCCGGCCGCCGATACGCCCAGCGTTTCCCCCAGCAGCTCCGGCAGAGGAATCAGGCTTTCAAAGGGCTTATCCAGCGTTTCCGGTTCCGGCCTGTCCGCCAGTTCCTCCACCCGGTACAGCACGCCGATGGTCACTTTTTTCCCGCACACCGGGCATACGCCGCCGTAGGCCCGGGTTTGCTCCGGCGTTAAGCGGCATTGACAGTTCCGGTGGCCGTCCAGATGATATTTCCCTTCCTCCGGGTAAAATTCGACGGTGCCCCCGAAGCCCTCCCCCGTATCCAAAGCCCGTTTTAAGGCGGAAAAGCCCATTGCACAGGACAGCAGATTGGCTTCCCTGCCCAATTTCTGGGGGGAATGGGCGTCCGAATTGGACACCAGCACGTGCCCGTCCAGGGCGGACAGGCGGCGGTTCATGGGCGGATCGGAGGAAAGCCCCGTTTCCAGGGCGTGGACGCAGGGCGTTAAATCCCCGAAGCATTCCTCCATGGAATCAAAGCCGGAAAAGGCCCCGAACAGGGAAAAATGGGGCGTCCAGATATGGGCGGGAATGTAAATGGCCTCCGGGCAG
>CACWWM010000299.1 GCA_902764565.1 uncultured Eubacteriales bacterium | reverse complement strand
AGGGTGCTTTAACGAGGATGCAATTGAGCATTACCGGAAGGTGATCCGCTGCTGCCGGGAAAACGGCGTGGAACCCATGGTGACGCTGATGCATTTCACAAGCCCGGTATGGCTGATCCAAAAGGGCGGCTGGGAGGCTGAAAGCACCATTGAATACTTCCGGCGTTATGCCGCCTATGTCACCGAAAAGCTGGGCGATGAAATCAAATACATCTGCACCATCAACGAGGCCAATATGGGTCTGCAGCTGGCGGCCATCTCCAAACGTTTTCAGATGATGGCCCAGCAGGCCCAGAAAAACGCGCAGAAAGCGGAAGGCACGGTGCAGGTGGGCATGAATTTTCAGAAGATGATGGAAAACATGAAATACGCCGCCCAGGAAAATGCCGCCGTTTTCGGCACCCCGCAGCCGCAGATTTTCGTTTCTTCCCGCACTCCGGAGGGCGACGCCCTGGTATTCCGCGCTCATCAAGCGGCCAAGGAAGCCATCAAGGCGATCCATCCCGAAATCCAAGTCGGCATTACCCTGTCGCTTCATGACCTGCAAGCGCTTCCAGGTGGGGAAGCCTTCGCAGAGAACGCCTGGGATGAGGAATTCCGTCACTACCTTTCTTTCATCCAAGGCGATGATTTCCTGGGCGTGCAGAATTACACCCGCACCCAGTATGGGCCAGAAGGTCAGCTGCCCTGCCCCGAAGGCGCGGAGCTGACCCAGATGGACTATGAGTTCTATCCCGAAGCCCTGGAGCATGTGATCCGCAAGGTACACGAGGATTTTCAGGGCAATCTGATCGTCACCGAAAACGGTATTGCCACCTCAGACGATACCCGACGGGTGGAATTCATCCGCAGGGCTTTGCAGGGCGTGGAAAACTGCCTGAACGACGGTATTCCCGTGAAGGGCTACTGCCATTGGAGCCTGATGGATAACTTTGAATGGCAGAAGGGCTTTTCCATGACCTTTGGCCTGATTGCCGTGGATCGCACCACACAGGAAAGGAAACCCAAGGAGAGCCTGAAATACCTGGGCAGCTTTGCACAATAGGACGCAGCGACGTGATGGATTATACGACGCGCTCACCTTCCCTGAAGGCATTTAGGAAAATATGGTGCTCCGCAGCAGACTGATTGTCATTGTTCTGATACAGAGTCATTGAAGGCGTATTTACAAGTAGATCTGTCAAAGCGGTATAATTTTATGGAAATAATATTCCGCTGAACGGATTTTTATTTCTCAAAAAGAAGGAGATAATATCATGAAAATGACCTTCCGCTGGTACGGCAGCGCCATCGACCCTATTCCACTCAAATATGTGAAGCAGATCCCCGGCATGACGGGCCTGATGGGCCTGCTGGACAAGCCCGCGGGCGTGGATTGGCCCGAGGAAGAATTCGCCGCCCTGAAAAAAGAAGTGAACGACGCCGGGCTGGAGATCGAGGTCATCGAGTCCGTCAACGTACACGAGGACATCAAGCTGGGCGTTCCTTCCCGGGAGGAATACATCGCCAACTACATTTCCACCATCCGCATGCTGGCGAAACACGGCGTCAAGGTGATCGTGTACAATTTCATGCCGGTGTTCGACTGGCTGCGCACCGACCTGGCCCGGGTCATCCCCGAGGACGGCAGCAACAGTTTGTATTTTGACGAAAAGGACCTGGGCGAAATGGGCCCGCTGGAAATCGTGCGCAAGACCGCCGAGGACAGCAAGGGCTTCACCCTGCCCGGCTGGGAGCCGGAGCGGCTGGCGCTGCTGGAAAAGACTCTCAAGCAGTACGAAAACATCGGCCCCGACGACCTGCGGAAAAACTTCAAGTACTTTCTGGACGCGGTGATCCCGGTCTGCGAGGAAGCGGGCGTGCGCATGGCCTGCCATCCCGACGACCCCGCCTGGCCCATCTTCGGCCTGCCCCGCATCACCCACAGCCAGGAAGACTTTGACAAGATGGTGAAGCTCCACGACAGCCCGGCCAACACCCTGTGCCTGTGCACCGGCTCCCTGGGCAGCAACCCGGACAACGACATCCCCGCCATCATCCGGCACTTTGGCCAGATGAACCGCATCGGGGCCATGCACGTGCGCAACGTCAAGTATCTGGGTTACCATCATTTCCGGGAAGCGGCCCATCTGAGCAGCACCGGCGATTTGGATCTGTACGAAATCGTGAAGGCCATTTACGACACCTGCCCGGATACCTACGTCCGACCTGACCACGGCCGCATGATCTGGGACGAGCAGGGCCGTCCGGGCTACGGCCTCTACGATCGCGCACTGGGTGCGGCGTATATCAACGGCTTGTGGGAGGCCATTGATAAAGAAAACAAGGGAGGAAAATAAGATGCAGAAGAATGTACTGAATACCGATCTGACCGGCAAGGTCGCCGTGGTCACCGGCGCGGGCGGCGTGCTGTGCTCCTATTTTGCGAAAGTCCTGGCCCGGGCCGGCGCGAAGGTGGCCCTGCTGGATCTGAACTATGAAAACGCCAACAAATTCGCCCGGGAAATCGTGACCGAGGGCGGCGTGGCGAAAGCGTACAGCTGCAACGTATTGGACAAGGACATCTGCTACGCTGTGGCCGATCAGGTGCTGGCCGACCTTGGCCCCTGCGACATCCTGCTCAACGGCGCGGGCGGCAATAATCCCCGGGCCACAACAGATAAAGAATACTTTGAGCCGGGCGACATCGAGGCCGACACCAAATCCTTCTTCGATCTGGACAAATCCGGCGTGGAATTCGTGTTCAACCTGAACTTCATCGGCACGCTGCTGCCCACCCAGGCCTTTGCCCGGCAGATGGTGGGCCGGGAGGGCTGCAACATCCTGAATATCAGCAGCATGAACGCCTACACGCCGCTGACCAAGATCCCCGCCTATTCCGGCGCGAAAGCCGCCGTCACCAACTTTACCCAGTGGCTGGCGGTGCATTTCAGCAAGGTCGGCATTCGCGTCAACGCCATGGCCCCCGGCTTCTTCTCCACCAAGCAGAACGCGGCGCTGCTCTTTAACCCCGACGGCACGCCCACGGCCCGCACGGGCAAGATCCTGGCCGCTACGCCCATGGGCCGCTTCGGCGACAGCGAAAAGGAGCTCAGCGGCGCGGTGCTGTTCCTGCTCAACAATGATGCCGCAAGCTTCATCACCGGCGTGACGATTCCCATCGACGGTGGCTTCTCCGCCTATTCCGGCGTGTAAACGGGTAAAAACAGAGTCTTGACGATCCCCATACATGGCTATTTATCCAAGCAAAAGATTTTTCTAAAGAAGTGATAGGCCAAAGGAAAAGACAGATCATACAACAATGCCGGGAAGTGCTTTGAAATTGTATTGAAAACAGGCGCATCTTATAGTATAATGTGTATGTGGAAACCATTCATTCTGTACAGCGATTCAGCCCCGGTTATCATCGTGATAACATTTTGATAACCAAAGGCTGTATAGGCAGAAGAATA
>CACWWM010000298.1 GCA_902764565.1 uncultured Eubacteriales bacterium | reverse complement strand
ACAGAAAGTTTTACAAATCTGTGTAGAAAATGTGACAAAAGAATTTGATAAACCGGCCTGGGTATGTTATAATACAATCGCTGTGCTATGGGATACTTTTGCGGCAGCAGCGAAAAAGCGAGGAGGATGCGTATGTCTCAGGCTTTGTACCGGGTATGGAGGCCCAAAACCTTTTCGGATATGGTGGGCCAGGAAGCCATCGTGCGCACCCTGCGCAATCAGGTAATGACGGGGCGGGTGGCGCATGCCTACCTGTTCTGCGGCAGCCGGGGCACGGGCAAAACCAGCGCGGCCCGCATATTGACCCGGGCCATCAACTGCCTGAATCCCCAGAACGGCGACCCCTGCGGGGAGTGTGAAAGCTGCCGCACCATCGAGGCGGACGCCTCCTTCGACGTGTACGAAATGGACGCCGCCAGCAACAGCCGGGTGGAGGAAATCCGCGAATTGCTGGAAAAGGTGGATTATCCGCCCCAGTTCGGCAAATACAAGGTGTATATCATCGACGAAGTGCACATGCTGAGCAACGCCGCCTTCAACGCGCTGCTCAAAACCCTGGAAGAACCGCCCGAATACATGGTGTTTATCCTGGCCACCACCGAGCCGCAGAAGCTGCCCTCCACCATTCTTTCCCGCTGCCAGCGGTACGATTTCGGCCGCTACTCCGAGGAACAGATCGCCGGGCATTTGCAGAAGGTGGTGGAGCAAAGCGGCGAAACCGCCGAGCCGGAAGCGCTGGAGCTGGTGGCCCGGGCGGCGGAGGGCGGCATGCGCGACGCGCTTTCCATCCTGGATATGTGCATGGGCTCCGGGGAAAAAATCACGGAGGAACACGTGCGCGCCGCGCTGGGCACGGCGGATCGGGCCTTTTTGTTTTCCTTTGCCGACGCCATCGCCCACCGGGACGGCGGCGAAGCCCTGCGCCTGATCGAGGAATTGATGCGCGGGGGCCGGGACGTGCAGGTGTTTTTGAAGGACGTATCGGCCCACCTGCGCCTGCTTATGGCCGCGCTGCTGTGCGGGCCGGGAGAGGGCATGCCGGGCATCAGCGGCGAAAACGCCAAGCGTTACGCCGAGCAGGCCAAGCAGTTTTCCCAGCAGCGGTTGCTTCGGGTGCTGGACGGTTGCATGCGCGCCGAAGCGGACACCCGTTGGGCGGCTTCGGCCCGGTCTGTGCTGGAGGTGTTCGCCCTGAAGGCGTGCGACCAGCCGGAAGAAAAAGATATGGAAGCGCTGCTGGAAAGAGTGGCGGAGCTGGAACAGCGTTTGCGCGAGCTGGAAAGGAACGGCGTGCGCGCCGCCGCCCCGGCCGCCGACGCAGGCACGGAGAAGAAAGCGGAAAAACCCGCCGGGCCCGTGCCCCGGCCCATTGTGGAAACGCCGGTGCCCGCGGGCAGCCGCGTGCCCAAGGACGTGTGGAACGACGCGCTGAAAGCCATCAAAAAAACGGAACCCGCCATTTACGGCCCCTTGTCCCGGGCCAAATACGGCGGATTCCAAAACGGCGTGTACCGGGCCTTGTTCGGTCCCGGCGAGGAAATTTTTATGACCATGCTCTCCGCACCGGAGCGGAAAAGCAAAATTGAAAACGCCCTGAACCAGGCGGGGGGCGATCACGCCGTATTTGAGGCGCTGCCCCAGATGATGCCCGCCGGCGCGGACGCCGAGGCCGAAAAGCGTCAGGAAAAAAGCGTGAACGAGCTGATCGATATGTTCGGCCGGAACAAGGTTCAGATCGACGAATAAACCCTCAGGAAAGGAATTGGGCATGAATTACAATCGCGGTCAGTATAACGAATCGCCCCTGTATAATTTAAAAAACAAGCGGGCGGAAAGAAAAAGAGAAGAAGATCTGGAATTGGAGCAGGGCGGTTCCCCGGCTTCGCAGCAGCGGCATATGGCGCTTTCCTTGCTGCTGTCCGTCGGGCTGCCCGTGCTGTTTCTGGTGTGCCTTTTCGTGGCCAACACGCCGCTGCGCGTTGTTTTTCTGGTGCTGACGGCGCTGTGCCTTATGGTGATGTGGATGAAGCGGGCTTTTGTGCGCAGCGCCCGGAATACCCTCACGGTGGTCTATCTGGCGCTGGCGGCGGTGATCGTTCTGTCCGTGCTCATCAGCCAGACGCCGGAAACCCGCAGCGCTTCCGCAAGCGCCCAGGGGCAAACCTCCCTGTATTCCGGCCAGGACGGAAACGTGAGCGCTTATGTGCCCGAAACGCCCGCCCCGTCCCCGGAACCGGTGGCGGAAGCGGAGAATACCACCGCCGTGTCGGAAGCTCAGGCGCGCCTGGAGGCGTTCTTTGACGTTTGGGCTTCCAAGAACGTGTCGGTCATGAAGGAGTACTGCCTGCCCTCCTGGGTCAACGAGCAGCAATCCGCCGAAACCGTGCTGTTCCAGATGCTCAGCCGCAGCAAGCCTGTGGGAGAGCCTGTGTTTGAAAGCACGTCGGGCGGGGCCGACGGCGCCAATTCCCGCATTATTACTGTGAAGATCGAATTTGACGAGAACGGCGAAAGCATCGTCAAGCGCATGCGGGTGATCCTGCGGAAAATCAACGGCGTGTGGTACATCGATCCCAATTCCCTGGACGGCGTGAAGGTGGACGAGGCCGCGGAGGCCGCCGCCCAGGCTTCCGTCCAGAAGATCGCCAGCACCATCGCGCCCACCGAGGTGCCCAATCCCAACACGTCCGGCATTACCCTGTATTATAATCTGCACGGCGGCAAGTATTACCATACCAAGCCCAACTGCGAAGCTGTGGATCCCAGCTATTGGCCGCTGCTGGGCGAATTTCCCTACGAGCTGCTCAACAGCAAGGAATACAGCAAGCTGCTGCCCTGCTCCAAGTGCGGCGCGCCCGCCCGGCCCGACGTAACGGAGAAAAAATAGCTTTTCCCTTGTTTTATTTCGCAAATCCCGCCGCGTAATCCGCCGTGCCGCACAGGCATTGCAGCTGGGCGTATTTGATCCGCGCGCCCAAAGCGGCTGTGCTCTGGGCGGACAGGGCCTCGTTCAGGGAAAGGGACAGGGCTTCCAGCATGTCGGACGCGTCCTGCACCGCTTTGGCCGCGTTTTTGCCAAACTGGGTTTCGATCCGGATTTTCAGGGCGTTCAGCGTATCCCGGTGGGAGCGAAGGGCGGAAAGGGCCGTCTGACGATCCGTTTTTCCCCGATCCAGGCCGTCGGATAAGGCCGCAAGCTGCGTGGAAAGCTGTTCCAGCGCGTCGTAAGCGTCGGATAAGGCGGTCAATTGATCCGGTTTGCCGGATAAGCGCAGCGTCACTTCCGGCTGGGTGATTTCCGTGAGCTTCGCCTCCACCTGATGATTGACGCGAAGCTGGGTCATGACGGCCTGCGCGTCCGCCCGGGCCGTATACGCGGCGGCCAGCACCTGATACTGGCCCTGCCTGCGGATATACCCCGCCGCGCCCCGGTTTCGGTAGGTTTCGGCCAGGGCTTCCGC
>CACWWM010000297.1 GCA_902764565.1 uncultured Eubacteriales bacterium | reverse complement strand
TTTCCTGGTGATAAATGCGGCCAATTTCCGCCGTGTCCGTGCCGTCGGGGTTTTTGACGATCAGGGGCGGCTCGACGGCGAGGCCGGGGTTCACGCCCAGCATGGCTTCGATCAACGAAAGCCTTGCGGGGCGGGCGGCGTTTGCGTGCACCAGGCGCAGGCGTTTGGGTTCCAGCCGGTGGCGGCGCAGGGTGTCAAAAGCGTCGGCGAGCCGCGCGGCGGGCAGCATCAGGGAAAAGCGTCCCCGATCCCGCAGCAGGAAAGCGGCGGCGGCGGCCACGTC
The DNA here is from genome assembly GCA_902764565.1 of uncultured Eubacteriales bacterium. Taxonomy (GTDB): domain Bacteria; phylum Bacillota; class Clostridia; order Christensenellales; family Aristaeellaceae; genus RUG563. Next base: position 3,705 of record CACWWM010000297.1, on the reverse strand, counting down.
GTCCAGGGTACATTCCGTTTCCTGGCGGGCGGTGCGCAGGGCGGCTTTGGGGCTGTGCAGGGAAGCCTGGGCCGGGCTGTAGGGCGGATTGCAGATCACCAGATCGTAAGCGGCGTGGGGGAGAAAGGAACGAACCTCTTTCAGGTCGCGGTGATGGACGGTGATCCTGCTTTCCAGGCCGTTCAGGCGCATGCTGCGTTCGGCCCGGCCGGCGGCATCCGGCTGTATTTCGACGGCGTCGCACAGCATATCCGGATCGCGGCCGGACAGCAGCAGGGGCAGGATGCCTGTGCCGGTGCCCAAATCGCACACCCGGCTGCGGGGCCGCACCTGGGCAAAATCCGCCAGCAGCACCGCGTCCATGCCAAAGCGAAAGGCGTCCGGCGACTGAATGACGCGCAGGTTTTTCCATTGCAGATCGTCCACGCGCTCGCCGGGCAGCAGCAGATCGGTTTCCTTGTTATTCATCGGCAAACTCCAAATATTGGGTCATGCAGTAGCCGGATCGGCCCTCGTAAACGACGGCGCACCAGGTATCGCCCATGGCGGTGACCATCAGCATATCGTATTTGGGCATTTCCATCAGTAGCGCGGCGGACAGGGAACAGCCGTCCCGCAGGTTCAGGGTGCCGGCGGTGGGCATGATCCGGGCCCGGCGGGGCGTTCCCAGCGGCGTCAGGCTGATCCCCCCGTCCGCCACGGGCGCGGCACCGCTGGAAAAGGTGAGGTATCGGGTCATCACGTAGCCTGTGACGCCGTTATAAGCCACCCGGCACCATTCCGTGCCTTGTTCCAGCACGCCCACCATGTCGTTTTGTGGGATGGTGCGCAGCACCCGGCTGGACGTACTGGAGGATTCCCGCAGATTCAGGGAACCGCTTTGGGTGGTCACCCGGGCGGTCAGCTGGGCGGCGGGGGAAGCAAACGTAAGAAATTGCGTCATAACGTAGCCCGTATCGCCGCCGTAGGCCGTTTTGCACCAGGACGCGCCTTTTTCCAGAATGGGGATCGTTTCGTTCCGCGGAATGGTGCGCAGTACCTTGGCGGAGGCGCTGGGGTTCTGGCGCAGGTTCAGGGAGCCGCTTTGCGTGGTCACCCTGGCATACTGGGACGCCGATTCCTGCGCGGGCGCGGGTGTGGAAACGGGCGCGGGCGTGGACGCGGCGGGCTGGCCGGAGAAGGTAAGGAAGGAAGTCATCACATAGCCGGAAGAGCCGTTGTAAGCCGTTTTGCACCAGGCCGCGCCCTGCTCGTAAATGGGAATTACGGCATATTGAGGAATGGTGCACAGCACCTTGGCCGAGGTATTGGGGGACTGGCGCAGGTTCAGGGAGCCGCTTTTCGTGGTCACCTGGGCCTGAACGCCGGCGGACGGTTCAAGGGTCACGGGCTGCTCGGCGATAATCTGCTCCTGGCTCGTCTGCCCGTTCACGGCGGGGCTTAAAATGGAACGGGTGAGCGTATACGCTACCCTGGTGCAGCCCTCGTAGTAAAAGCCCAGAATCTGATCGTAGGTATAGCCCTGCCGCCCCATATACATGGCCCCCCGCTGGCTCATGCCGATGCCGTGGCCGTAGCGCCGGGCCGTGACGGTGAAGCGCCCATTTTCCCGGGCGACCGACCACAGCTCGTTGGAGCCGGAGGTGATGTTCATGGACAGGGCGCTTTCCAGCTCGCTGAAAATATCGAAGGTCAGCGTGCCTGTGCCGGTCTGGCTGTTCCGGGTATACACTACGTCAAAGGACAGTTTGGTGTACAGGCGGCTGGGGGCGGCGTATTTAGGAGTGTGGGCGTAAAGGCCGGTCACCGCCGTGACGGACGCGCCCGTGCCGAACTGGGCGGCCGCTTTCTGGTTCAGCAGGGCGCCCACCCGGCTGTCGCTTTGGGCGCCGGAGGCGCTGACGGAAAAGGATACCTTCCGGGAATCGGGGTTCACCAGATCGTAGGGATCGTCCTTTACCCCCAGGTAATCAAGGCCCTTGGTGCCCCAGGCATTTTTGATGGATTCGGTCTGGCCGCCGTTGGAGGCGGTGTAATAAGTGGCGGTAAAGGAAGAACCGTTTTTCAGGGCGATGCCCTTGGTTGCGTCCACGGCGGCTTTGCAGCTGGCGTTGCCGGAGGGGGTGCCGGAATACACCTGATCGGCGGTGGTGTCCACCACGTCGTAAAGGGCGGCGGAGCCCGCGCTGCTCATGCGCAGCATGGTGTAGGTTCGGGCCGCCACGGCCTGGGCCTTCAGCGCTTCCGTGCCGGAAGCATCGTTCATTTCATAGGGCACCACGCCGTAGAGATAATCTTCCATATAAACGTGGGCGATCACCCAGGGAGCGAAGGAGCCGTTATTACTCCGGGCGACGAACTGAAAGTCCCCGGGGTACAGGTTGGCGGGAACGCGGCCCTGGGCGATTCTGATGCCGTTCTGCCCGTCCGCCGCGTGGCGGCACAGGCGGAAGGATGAGCCCATATCGGTGGACGCGCCGCCGCTGACCAGGGTAAAATGGCCGGTCGCGCTGCTGAATTTCACCGTAACGGACGCGCCGCTGTTCAGCGCGCGTTCGGAAGAACCGCTGACGGAATAGCTGCCCAGAACGGTCAGATTCAGGGAGGAAAAATCACCCAAGGAGGACAGCCGCACCCGCACCATGCCGTTTTGTGTGTTCCCGGCGGTCATAGGCGCGCTGGCCGGGGCCGTATCCGCAAAAGAAGGGCGCGGACAGGCGAATGCCAGAACGCAGGCCAGAAGGATCCCAAGCAGGCGTTTGTACATCGAATCGGTTCCTCCGCGGTGAAAAGTGTAACGGATTTGCAGACGTTTGCAGTGTACCATATCCGCACGTTTTTGTCCATGGCCGGACGATTAGAAATGATTGGGGCGTTTTCCAGCCATTTTCTATATGTTTTCACTATTTTGCGGGCGCAGGATTCATGCATACTATGTAAATTACGGTGACCTCTATTGACAATGTACGATTTGGGAGGTAAAATAAGTCAGTAAACACGGAATGGAGGAATGATTATGGCTGATTCTTTATTATTTCAAAATAGATCTACTCCGGACGCCCTGGCCGGTGCCAGCGGCGTATACATTGCCGCCTCCGGCTCCGCCATGCTGCAAAGCGGCGTGCAGAACCTGTGCACCATGGAGCATTGGCTGTGGCTTGCGGTGGAAAGCGGCGCTATGGAGCTGGAAAACGAGGACGTATCCCTCAGCCTGCGCAGCGGCGACTGCTGCATGCTGCCCCCCGGTTCCCGGGGCGTGACGCTGGACGTCCACCAGGAAGCCCGCGTGCTGTGGATCATGGTGGGCGGCACCCTGGCGGGCGCGTTCCTGCAGCGGATGGGCGCGCTGCCGCACCGCATTATGAAGCAGGGCGCGCTGCCCAGCCAGCTGAACTTGGCCAAGCACATCGTGCAGGCCACCGTCCGCGTGGCGGCGGCGGAGGACGCTTCCAGCGCCCAGCTGCAGCAGCTTCTGTGGGCCATGCTGGCCTCCCACTCCGGCCAGCCCGTGGCCATGGACGCGGTGCTCTCCCACGAGATCGCCAAGGTGGTGGACGCCATGCGCAAAAATCAGTACCGCGACAGCTTCTCCCTGAACGATATGGCCGCCTTGTCCCGTATGCCGGTGGAAACCTTCCGCAAGCGCTTCGTATCCGAAGTGGGCATGCCGCCCCAGAGCTATCAGCTTTTCTGCAAAATGGAACG
>CACWWM010000296.1 GCA_902764565.1 uncultured Eubacteriales bacterium | reverse complement strand
ATATGACCTGATCCTGGACGTGGAAGTAACGGCCTATCACGACAACTCCTTCAAAATTCTGCTTTACGGCGTGCTGACCATCTTCTTCATCATCGCTTTCATCTATACCTGGCGCGTCAACATCAAACAAAACAAGATGGCGGAAAAGATCCTTGCTTCCGGCAAAAAGCTGCGCAGCGGCAAGGACGATCTGCGTTCCATGGTGGACGATCAGTTCCATAAGACGCTGCTGGCTCTGCCTATGACGGGTATCCTGATCTTTACCGTCATGCCCATCGTGTTCATGATCCTGGTGGCCTTCACCAACTACGACGGCACCCACAACGGCTATACCAACAACCTGTTCGGCTGGATGGGCATGACCAACTTCAACACCATGCTCTCCTGGTCGGCAGGCAAGGGCGGCAACACCCAGTCCTACGCCGCCACCTTCGGCGAGGTGCTTTCCTGGACGCTGATCTGGGCCTTCTTCGCCACCTTCACCAACTACTTCCTGGGCATGATGGTGGCCATGGCCATCAACAAGAAGGGCATCAAATTCAAGAAGGGCTGGCGCACCATCCTGGTGCTTACCATCGCCATTCCCCAGTTCATTTCCCTGCTGTACGTGAGCAAAATGTTCGCCAAGAACGGCATCGTGAATGGCTTCCTTATGAACATGGGCTGGATCACGGAAGCGCTGCCCTTCTGGGAGGACCCCACCTGGGCACGCATCACGGTGATCCTGCTGAATATCTGGATCGGTATTCCATACTTGATGCTGGTTTCCACCGGCATTCTGATGAATATCCCGGCGGACCTGTATGAATCCGCCCGCCTGGCAGCAGTACCAGAAAATCACCCTGCCTTACATGCTGTTCGTCACCGGGCCATACCTGCTCACCAGCTTTACGGGCAACATGAACAACTTCAACGTGATCTTCCTGCTCACCGGCGGCGCGCCAACCAACGCGGCAGCCTCCTCGGCGGCAGGCTCCGTGGGCTATACCGACCTGCTGATCACCTGGCTGTTCAAGATCACCACCGGCGCGGAAAGCCAGTATTACCTGGCGTCTGTGGTCGGCATCCTGGTATTCGTGGTGGTGGCGGTCATTTCCCTGGTGGTTTACAACATCCTGCCGTCTATCAAGAATGAGGAGGATTTCCAGTGATGAGCGAAAATAATATCACGGCAGGAAAGCGCCACATGGGTTTGAAAGCCTCCCGCGTTCTCGCCAACTCCACCATTTATCTGGTGCTGTCGGTGATCAGCGTGATCTGGCTGATCCCCTTCGTGTGCATCCTGCTGCAAAGCTTCCGCGTGGAAAGCACCTATCAGGTAGGCTATGTGGTTCCCCAGCAGTGGGGACTGGACAACTACACCAAACTGTTCCAGACCGACTTCCCCCGCTGGTATGTGAACACCTTCGTCATCGCGCTGATCACCGCCATCTTGCAGACCGTGATCGTGCTTTGCATGAGCTACACCCTCTCCCGTTTCCGGTTTAAGATGAGAAAGCCCCTCATGAGCTTTATGCTGATCCTGGGCATGTTCCCCGGCATGCTGTCCATGATCATCCTGTACCGCGTATTGAAGGACCTTGGACTGACCCAGGCCAACGCCGTGCCCGGCCTGATCCTGGTGTATGTGGCTTCCTCCGGTATGGGCTATTATGTGTCCAAGGGCTTCTTTGACACCATTCCCAAATCGCTGGACGAAGCGGCCCGGGTGGACGGCGCGACGCGCTTCCAGGTGCTGAAAAAGATCATCCTGCCTTTGTCCAAGCCCATCGTGATCTACACCGTGCTGACGGCCTTCATGGGCCCCTGGGGCGACTATGTGTTTGCCCGGTATATTTCCTTCGGCACCTCCGCCGGCATGAACGTGGCCGTGGGCCTGTATAACTGGCTGAACAAGGATCAGATCGCCACACGCTACACCATGTTCTGCGCGGGCGGCGTGCTGGTGGCCATTCCCGTGGCCGTGCTGTTCATGTGCCTGCAGCGGTACTATGTGGAAGGCGTCACCGGCGGCGCGGTAAAGGGATAAGTTTGGAGTTTGGAGAGTGGAGTGTGGAGTTGATTTTGTCTTTGTGTGACAGGGAAAAGTGGCTTGCAGTGGATTTTTATGTGCAGCAACCATATAAAACTCCACACTCCACGCTTCACACTCCACACTCGTCAACGTTAATCCGATTTCGGAAGGAGAGATAAGTACAATGGCAAGCGTAAAGCTCACCGATGTGAAAAAGGTGTATGACAATAACGTGACGGCTGTGCACGATTTTAACCTGGATATCAAGGACAAGGAATTCGTGGTGTTCGTCGGCCCCTCCGGCTGCGGCAAATCCACCACCATGCGCATGATCGCCGGGCTTGAGGACATTTCCGGCGGCACGGTGGAAATCGACGGCGTGGTGGTCAACGACCTACAGCCCAAGGACCGCGATATCGCCATGGTGTTCCAGAACTACGCCCTGTACCCCCACATGACGGTGTATGACAACATCGCTTTCTCCCTGCGGCTCAAGAAAATGCCGGAGGATGAAATTTACGAAAAGGTGACAAACGCGGCGGAAGTGCTGGGCATTACCGAATACTTGACCCGTAAGCCCCGCGCCCTGTCCGGCGGCCAGCGCCAGCGCGTGGCCATCGGCCGCGCCATGGTGCGCGAGTCCAAGGTGTTCCTGATGGACGAACCGCTGTCCAACCTGGACGCCAAGCTGCGCAACCAGATGCGCGCCGAAATCATCCTGCTGCGCCAGAAGCTGAACACCACCTTCATCTACGTGACCCACGACCAGACCGAGGCCATGACCCTGGGCGACCGCATCGTGATCATGCACGACGGCTACATCGAGCAGGTGGGCACCCCCATGGAAGTGTTCGAGATGCCCCGGAACGTGTTCGTGGCGGAATTCATCGGCGCGCCCAAGATGAACCTGATGGAAACCGAGCTTGAATACAGCGGCGGCAAGTACTATGTGAAGCCCTTCGGCGCGAAAATCGAAGTGACCGGCAGCAAGGCGGAAGAGCTGCAAAGGAAGGGTGTCGGCAGCCGCAAGGTGCTGCTGGGCGTGCGCCCCGAGCATATCACCCTCACCGACGCTTCCGCCGCCGACGCCATCCCCTGCAAGCTGGAAGTAAACGAAATGATGGGCAGCGAACTGCATCTGCACGTGTACACCGCGGACGGAACCCGCCTGATTGTGCGCGTGCCCACCATCAACCTGTCCAGCGAGCAGCGCAAGGCCATGGTGTACGGCGCGCAGCTGTATATCACCTTTGAAGGAAAAGTCATGCACTTCTTCGATACGGAAACCCAGAAGAACCTGATTTACGGGGAATAATACGCCGTTTCCCGAAAATGCCGTGGGAAACCGCTCTTTGCGCACCAAAGGGCGGTTTCCTCCGGCAATCATGCGGGCAGCTGAAAGGAAGAAGGAATTTGCAGGAGAAGATTTATTATTTCATGATGCAAGCGGCGCCCGGTGAAGGCAGCGAAGAAGCCGGGGAGTGCGGCGGCGCGTTCATCAATTGCTGGGTCAAGGCGGATAACGAGGATGCCGCCCGTATAATGGCCCGAAAGTATGTGGAAGAAGAAAACTGGGTATTCATCCAAGAGGAAGAATCAAATCTGGCAGAACGCAGCTTTTACGCTGACGATCCTGAAACGCTGGCGTGTTACGATGAGGCCTGCGAATACGGTTTATCCGCCGCCTTCTATATGTGGCCCCCGGACGATCAAAAACTGAATTAAAAAGCCAGGCTTTTCACGAATCGATATTATTCCAATGAAAGGACGAAACCACATGCGGCAAAGCGGTATTTTGATGCACATTACCTCCCTGCCCGGCCCGGACGGCATCGGCAGTCTGGGAAAAGAAGCCTACGAATTCGCGGATTTCCTTCACGCCGCCAATATGGGCATCTGGCAGGTGCTCCCCATGGGCCCAACGGGCTACGGCGAATCTCCCTATCAGTCGCCCAGCACCTTCGCGGGCAATCCCATGGTGATTTCCCTGGATAAGCTGGCAGAAGCGGGCTACTTGGATCTGGAAGGGGAAGAACGCTACACCCCGGAAAATCTGGAACAGGTGGATTACGCCGCGGTGCAGGAGCATAAAACCCGGCTGCTGCGCAAGGCCTTTGCCCAATCCGAACGGAAGCTGAAAAAGGCCATCGCCCAATTCCGGGAAGAAAACGATTGGGCCTACGATTACGCCCTGTTCGCCGCCATCAAGGCGCATTTTGATCTGCAAATGTGGACGAAGTGGCCTGACGAGGGCGCGCGCATGCGGGACCCGGAAAC
>CACWWM010000295.1 GCA_902764565.1 uncultured Eubacteriales bacterium | reverse complement strand
TCCTGCCATATCAAGGGCTCCCGGCCCGTGGTGGAGCAGCTGCAGGCGCTGGTCGCCCAGGAAAACCTGACCGACAAAATCGAGCTGGGCGGCACCTTCTGCATGGGCAAATGTCAGCAGGGCGTGTGCGTCACGGTGGACGGGGAATTCTTCTCCGTGTCCCCGGAAACCGTTTCTTCGTTCTTTGAAAAAGAAATAAAAGCAAGGGTGTAAGAAGATGCCGAACTGTTTGACGCTGAAAAAATCCAACTGCAAAAACTGCTACAAGTGCATCCGCCATTGCCCGGTGAAGTCCATCCGCTTCTCCGGCAACCAGGCCCACATCATCGGCAACGAATGCATCCTGTGCGGCCATTGCTTTGTGGTCTGTCCCCAGAACGCCAAGGAGATCGTGGACGAAACCGAAAAGGCAAAGGTGCTCATCCAGAGCGGCGACCCGGTGGTGGCGTCCCTGGCCCCGTCCTTCGTGGCGAACTACGAGGGCGTGGGCATCGAGGCCATGCGGGAAGCGCTGAAAAAGCTGGGCTTCTTTGACGCGGAGGAAACCGCCCTGGGGGCCACATTGGTGAAGCGGGAATATGACCGCATCCTCAAGGAGGAAGACAGGGACGTGGTCATCTCCTCCTGCTGCCATTCCATCAATCTGCTGATCCAGAAATATTTCCCCCGGGTGCTTCCGTATCTGGCGGACGTGCTGTCGCCCATGCAGGCCCATTGCCAGGATATCAAGCGCCGGATCCCCAACGCCAAAACGGTATTCATCGGCCCCTGCGTAGCGAAAAAGGACGAGGCCGAATACTATGAGGGCATGGTGGACGCGGTGCTGACCTACGAAGAATTAACCAATTGGCTGAAAAAAGAAGGCATTGAAATTCAGCGCCGGCAGCAGCCCGACGAACACAGCCGCGCCCGTTTCTTCCCCACCACCGGCGGTATCCTGAAAACCATGGCCATGGACGCGCCCAATTTCAGCTATCTGGCCCTGGACGGAGTGGAAAACTGCATCGCGGCCCTGAAGGAAATCGAACAGGGAAAAATCCACCATTGCTTCATTGAAATGAGCGCCTGCGTGGGAAGCTGCGCGGGCGGCCCGGTGATGGAGAAGTACGGCCACAGCCCGCTGAAAGACTATCTGGCCGTAGCAGGGTACGCCGGGGACAAGGATTTCGGGATCGAACAGCCGGAGAACCGGCACCTGCGCAAGCGTTTCGAGCCCATCGACCAGCGGGCCGTGATGCCCAGCGAAGCCGAGATTCGGGACATCCTCCGGGAGATGGGCAAATTCAAGCCCACCCAGGAGCTGAACTGCGGCTCCTGCGGCTATAACACCTGCCGGGAAAAGGCCATCGCCATCTATCAGGGCAAGGCGGAGATTTCGATGTGCCTGCCCTACCTGATGGAGAAGGCCGAGAACGTCAACGACACCATCGCCCGCAACAGCCCCAACGGCATCATCATGCTGAACGATCAGTTGGAGGTGCAGCAGATCAACCCCGCCGCCCTCAAGATCCTGAATCTGCGCACCGAGAATGCCGTGCTGGGTGACCAAGTGGTTCGTATCCTTGACCCCACCCCCTTCCTGAAAGTGAAGAACACCGGCAAAGGCATCTTCCACCAGCGCTCCTATCTGGCCGAATACGGCTGCACCATCCAGCAGACCATCGTGCCCGCCGAGGATGGCCGCATGCTGCTGTGCATCATGCGCGACGTGAGCGACGAGGAAGAGGCCCGCCGCCAGCGGGAGGAAATCAGCCGCCAGACCGTGGAGGTAGCCGACAAGGTGGTGGACAAGCAAATGCGCATCGTGCAGGAAATCGCCAGCCTGCTTGGCGAAACCGCCGCGGAAACCAAGATCGCCCTGTCCAAGCTGAAGGAGTCCATTACCAATGAATGATTTAACTTGTGATATCGGCTATAAAAGCGTCAACCACGCGGGGGAACAGCTCTGCGGCGACCACGTGGAGGTGGTGGAGCAGGAGGACGGCTCCACCGTGATCGTGCTGGCCGACGGGCTGGGCAGCGGCGTGAAGGCCAGCATCCTGTCCACCCTCACCAGCAAGATCATTTCCACCATGCTGGCCGCCGGGCTGTCCATCGAGGAATGTGTGGAAACCATCGCCGCCACCCTGCCGGTGGATTCCATGCGGGGCGTGGCCTATTCCACCTTCACCATCATCCGCCTGATCCGCAACCAGACCGCCGAGCTGATTCAATACGACAACCCCCAGGTGATCGTGCTGCGCAACGGCGAAAACTGGGAATACCCCCGCACAGAAACCACTATCGGCGGCAAGCAGATTTTCCGCTCCCTGATCCGCTTGCAGGAGGACGACGTATTCATCGCCATGAGCGACGGCTGTCCCCACGCGGGCATCGGCATCGGCTACAATTTCGGCTGGAAGCGGGAGGACATCATTTCCTTCATGGAGGCCATGAGCCTGTGCGGCTACACGGCCAAGAACCTGTCCACCCTGCTGGTGGACGAATGTTACAAGCTGTACGGCGGGGAACCCGGGGACGACGCCACCTCCTGCGTGGTGCGCATCCGCAAGCGCGTGCCCATGAACATGCTCTTTGGCCCGCCCAGCAACCGGGACGACGGCGACCGGATGATGAGCCTGTTTTTCGCCAAGGAGGGCAAGCACATCATCTGCGGCGGCACCACCTCCTCCATCGCCGCCAAATGGCTGAACAAGCCCCTGCGCGCGTCCCTGGATTTTGAGGGCGACATTCCGCCCATCGCTTACCTGGAGGGCGTCGATCTGGTCACCGAGGGCGTGATCACCGTGAACCGGGTGGTGGAATACGCCAAGGACTATATCGGCGAAAACCATCACTATGAAGCCTGGAGCAGCGGCAAGGACGGCGCGTCCCTCATCAGCCGCCTGCTGTTTGAGGAAGCGACCGACATCAATTTCTACGTGGGCAAGGCCGTCAACCCCGCCCACCAGAACCCCAATTTGCCCATCAATTTCAACATCAAAATGAACCTGGTGCAGGAGCTGTCGGAAGCGCTGAAAAAAATGGGCAAGCGCATCAAAGTGAGCTATTTCTAAGGAGAAAACATGCGGAAATTCGATACAAAGGTGCAATACCTGAAATACAAGGTGCTGCGGGAGGTAGCGCGCCAGGCCTGGAACGACACGCTGCTGGACAACGTGCTGGATATTCCCAAAATGATCGTGCCCGGCAAAGTGCCCACCATGCGCTGCTGCGTATACAAAGAGCGCGCCATTCTGGCCGAGCGCGTCAAATTGGCCATGGGCGGCGGCAATACCGCCAACATCATCAACGTGATCGACATTGCCTGCGACGACTGCCCAGCCGTGGGCTATCAGGTGACCGATTCCTGCCGGGGCTGCCTGGCCCACCGGTGCGAGGATGTGTGCAAGCGCGGCGCGCGAGGATGTGTGCAAGCGCGGCGCGATTTCCTTTGACCACAACCACGAGGCGCATATCGACAAAACCAAGTGCGTGGAGTGCGGCCAGTGCGCCAAGGTCTGCCCCTACAGCGCCATCGTCAACCGCAAGCGCCCCTGCCAGAACGCCTGCAAGATCAAGGCCATTTCCATCAACGAGGACAACGCGGCCAAGATCGACGACGAAAAATGCATCCAGTGCGGCGCGTGCGTATATCAGTGCCCCTTCGGAGCGATCACGGACCGGTCTTTCATCATCAACGTGATCGACATGCTGAAAAAGAGCCAGGGGAATACGAAGTACAAGGTTTATGCCCTGGTGGCGCCCGCCATCGGCAGCCAGCTCAATTACGCCAAGCTGGGCCAGGTGATCACCGGCATCAAGGAGCTGGGCTTCTACACCGTGGTAGAGGCCGCCCTGGGGGCGGATATGGTGGCTCAGGCTGAATCCAAGGAACTGACGGAGAAAGGGTTCCTGACCTCCTCCTGCTGCCCGGCCTTCGTGCGCTACGTCAAAACCGCCTTCCCCGCGCTGGTGCCCTATATCTCCCACAATCTGTCGCCCATGGCCACCATCGCCAAGTACATCAAGGAACACGAGCAGAACGTGAAAATCGTGTTCATCGGCCCCTGCACCGCCAAAAAGGCCGAGGTGCAATTGGACGACGTGAAGCCCTATGTGGACGCCGCCATCACCTTTGAGGAATTGCAGGCCCTGCTGGACAGCCGGGACATTGACATCACCACCCTGCCCGAGGACGTGCTGGACAACGCCAGCTACTTTGGCCGCATCTTTGCCCGCAGCGGCGGCCTGTCCGACGCCGTGGCCGAGGGCCTGAAGGAACAGCACTTGGACGACTTCCAGCTGAAAGCCTGCGCCTGCGACGGCATCGAGGAATGCCGCATGGCGCTGCTGAAAAAGAGCAAGAATGCGCTGGACGCCAATTTCATCGAGGGTATGGCCTGCGTGAACGCGTGAACGGCTGCATCGGCGGCGCTGGCAATCTGACCCACGGCGAAAAAAACAAGGCCGCCGTGGACAGCTATGGCCGGGAAGCTCTGGAAAAGACCATCCTGGACGCCATCGCGCCGCTTCAATAGTTACAGCCCAAATAAGATTCCGGTTCCGTTCCCACATACAAAAAACGGCGATTAACACATCTTCGGAGGCGTTATTCGCCGTTTTTTTGCTCCTGATATCAATACGGTTCCTTTCATTTTTTTGAGGCGCCGCACGCTTCCTTATTCGCTGCCTTCGGATGCTTTGACCGAGTCATCGCTTTCCGCCATCCATGCCGCGTTAACAGCATGTAGATATAGCCGCGGCCTGGGTCGACGGCGCAGCCGGCTTATGCTGTTTATCCACATCCCATAGATGACAGGATCA
>CACWWM010000294.1 GCA_902764565.1 uncultured Eubacteriales bacterium | reverse complement strand
TCCGACGAGTATGTGCAAAACAAGGTGCAGGTGGAGCAGCTGGAAAGCTTCGTGGGCTGGAACGTATGGAAAGAAAAGAACAAGCAGGGCCTGGACTGCAAGGTGACCATCCGCAGGGATAAGCACCGCATCACCATGCAGACCGAAAACCTGGGCATCGCCATCAGCAGCGTTACCGAGATTCACGACAATGTGAAGGACGTGTTCATCGCCATCACCGGCGACCAGTGCGCGGTCACGAACATTCACGTTTCCCGCGGCGAATAAAGGCAAAAGGGAGAAAAACGGATGCAGTACCGGAAATACGGCGATACCTATGTGGTTCGCATGGACCTGAACGAAGAAATCGTGCAGAGCCTGAAAGCCCTGTGTGAGAAAGAAGATATCCGTTTGGCCCAGGTGGACGCCATCGGCGCGGCCAACCGTGCGGTCATCGGCGTGTACGACATCGAAAAACAGGCGTATCACAAAGAAGAACTGACCGGGTTCATGGAAATCACCAGCCTTTCCGGCAGCGTGACCCGGATGAACGGGGAAGCTTATCTGCACCTCCATGGCACCCTGGCGGATCAGAGCCACGGGTTGCACGGCGGGCACGTCATCGAAATGACGGTGGGGGCCACCTGTGAAATGTTTGTGCGCACCCTGCCCGGGGAGTTTTCCCGCGCCAGGGATCCGGCCCTGGGCATCAATCTGATGGCCCTGCAATGACTGATTCGGATTTATTAAAAAACTTTTACAAAATTTTTCTGATTCAGGGATGAAAGCAGGCTGCTCATTCGTATATTGTTAGGAAATCCCAATCCTAAATCTTGCTACGGGAGGCAATTCTATGCATCGTACAAAGGTATTCGTTCTGGCGGCGGCACTGTGCCTGTGCGTCGCGCTGACGGCCCTGGCCCTGACGGACGGCACGCTGAAAACCCTGTGGAACAGCGGCTGTGATTTCCTGTTCCATACCGATAACGTGACTGTGACCGGCCAGGCCACCTTCTCCCTGGACGGGAAGCGTTTCAAAACGATGGAACTCAACTATGTGCAGGACGGCTACAAGTCCTACTACGGCCTAAAGCTGCTCACGCCCTGGAGCGACGGCACCGAGCATGAAAGCGGCTGGACCATCATCGCCGCAGAGGACGGCGATATCACCGTGATGGAAGCCTTCAAGCCCGGCGTATACAACTGGGCCACCGGCACGCCGCAGAACACCCTGCTGCGCCGTACCGTGCGGCTGGACGCCCTGACCGAGCTGGGCGGCCTGCTGGCCGGTTCGGTGGAAAGCCTGCTGCCCGATGGCACGGTGACCCTGACCGAAGCGGAAGGAACCAAAACCGTCCATTTCGCCCTCAAGGAAGATCAAATCCCCGACACGGCGGTGAGCGCCCTGAACCTTGCGGCGGGCTATCTGGCCGACCGCTGGTTCGGCTACGACTATGACCGCTACGTTATCAAGGATGAAATCTTCTCCTTTGATCATTACGTCACCGTGACCCAGGCCCTGACGGCGGGCACCGTGCGCTGGGCGCTGAAAGACGCCGATGTGGACTTTGCCCTGGACGCCCAGAACCGTCTGGCCGGTGTGCGCGGCACGGTCAAGGCAGCCTCCGAATACTGGGACGGCACGGTGCGGGAAGTGGAAGTGAAGTTTGACTTTGCCGCCACGGACTATGGCGCCAGCGTCGTGAAGCCCTTCGATCCCGACGATTACGGCGTGATATCGGGCGCGCTGCTGCCTGCGGAGGAAGAATACGGCGAAGCCGTGGAACCGGCGGCGGATTACATCTGGATGAACGAAGATTTCGGCCAGGCCTCCGGCGTGACGCTTCCCGCCTACGCCTATGCGGGCAGCGATCCCATTGAAGCCGCCGTGGCCGCCTATGTGGCGGAAAACCTGGGCAGCCGCTTTCTGCTGCCCCAGGGCGCGGCGTCCATTCCCGCCCCGGTGATCCTGAAAACCATAAAGCAGGATGAAACCACCACCCTGGTTTACGGCAATTTCTGGGTGATGAATTACGTCCAGCGCGGCGCCGTGCTGGAATGTGCGTCCGGCGGCGAGGCCCCTGGCATCATGACCCTGACCAAGGACGGGGACGGCTGGAAGGTAACGGCCTTTGAGGAAGCCGGCAGCGGCGAAGATTACGAAAAGGACATCCAGCGCTTCTGCCAGGGCGACAAGGAACTGGAGTATGCGTATTTTTCCGCCGCGGACGCCGACCTGGTTCCCTTCAAGAGCGCCCGGCAGCAGTTCATTCAGGATTATGTGACCGCCAACAAGCTGGCCGTGCGGGCGTATCAGGATTACGGCTGGGCGCCCGTTGACGTGATTCCCGGCTCCGAACCCAAAACCATCACCGCCATCGCCTCCGAAATCAATCCGGAACACCTGGCTTCCGTGACCGTGTACGCGCGGATCGCCGCAGCCGATGAAAACAAGGTGAAGGTGACCCTGCTGGTGCCGGAGCACTATAACGGGGAAGAAGTACGCGGCCTCGTTCCCGGCGATTCCGTTTACACCCAGGGCAAGGAAGTCAAGGTGGAAACGGTCAGCGAAGCATACGGCTATATCATCGTCAACGAGAACGAAGAGCAGTTTTCGGAAGACTCTATTTGGTTCTATGAAGAAACGGACGGCAGCTATGCTATTTCCGGCTGGGACGACATCACCTGGATCGACCTGGCGGAAATTGATTTCCCCGTGACCGATAAGCTGCTGTTCCTGGACGGCATCGATCCCGCCACCGGCGAAGCGCTGGATATGCCCGCCGTGCACAGCGGGGCGGAATTCCTGGAAATGCTGAAAGCGGAAGCCGAAGGGAACGGCCCCGGCTTTGACGCGCGCAACGTGTTCACCGCCTTCGACGCCGACGGCCAGTTGGCCCTGGTGCAGCGGTACTACGTGCCCTGGCAGTAACAGGGCATAAAAAAGGGGCTTTTCAGCCCCTGCAGCGCTTGCCTTTCAATAAAATCTCATTTCCCAGCTTACCGGCAAAGCGGTAAAAAAATCTTGATTTCCTGATCTGTGAGGCCCGGTGATTTTTCACCGGCCCATGGATCAGGATTTTTTTGTTCTGTTCTGAAGTCCGGTCATCTGATCGTTATATGCGTAACGGGCCTGATCTAAAGATCCTTCCTGAAGCATATGATCCGATTCTCTTCCTCAAATCCCAACGCCATATGAAATTTCAGGCTGTCTTCATTAACAAGCTCGCAGTCGCTGGCAAATTCGCTGCAGCCCTTTTCTTTTGCCCATTGTTCGCACGCCGATACCAGCTCTGCGGCATAGCCTTTTTTCCGGTATCCATCTGAAACAAAGACGCCTTCCAGATATCCCACGGGCGAGCTTTCCGTTCCTTCCACATAGTCATGCCGCAACTGACACTGCGCAAACCCGATCGGCTTATCATCTTCATATTTGATAAAGCAGACAGCTTCATCATTTACCGCCAGTTTACGAAAATCCTCTGTCAAATCCCCCGGATCATGTTCTGTCCACATTTGAATTGCCAAA
>CACWWM010000293.1 GCA_902764565.1 uncultured Eubacteriales bacterium | reverse complement strand
GAAGCTGTTCCCCAATTTCATTGAAATCAACATGCTGGAAGATTCCATCGGCGACAGACTGTTTGAGAACGCAAAAACGATCGATGATTTCTACCTTCGTGTCAGCGCGATCAAAGGTGAACTGATGGGCGAAGCAAAAGACACCTTGATTTTCATTGATGAAATTCAGGCTTATCCCCATTTGCTCACGATGCTGAAGTTTCTTCGGGACGACAATCGGTTTACCTATATCGCCAGTGGCTCTTTGCTGGGCGTAACGCTTGCGCAAACCACATCCATTCCCATCGGGAGCATCCGCAAGGTGCGCATGTTCCCGCTGGACTTTGAAGAATTCCTTTATGCCAACGGCATGAATGCGTTCGCGATTGATGCGCTGCGCAGGAAGTTCGAGGCGCGGGAATCGCTGGATGAGGCCATGCACGCGAAGATCATGGACTCTTTCAAGCGTTATCTTTTGGTGGGTGGGCTTCCGGCTGCGGTCAATGCTTATCTGGACACAAAGAATATCCAGGCGGTGCGGGAAATCCAGCGCGAGATTCACGAATACTATGCGGCTGACGCTTCCAAGTACGATGAGGAGAACAAGCTGAAAATCCGTCGGATCTACGATCAGATTCCCTCCAACCTGGAAAACAAAAAGAAGCGCGTGGTCGCGCAGCGGATCGAAGGCAAAAAGGGCAGCACCTTCGCCAACTATGAGGATGAATTCGAGTATTTGATCAGTGCAGGCATTGCGCTAAACGTACAGGCCATTTCCACGCCGACCTTCCCCCTGATCGAATCCTCCGGAAAAAAACTGCTGAAGCTGTATTTGAACGACGTTGGGATTCTGACCGCCGTCCTGTATGGCAGCAATATTCGTGCAATTTTGGAGGATGAGCGGAGCATCAACCTTGGGTCAGTCTATGAAAGTGTTGTTGCCAGTGAACTGATTGCCCATAGCTTCAATCTGTTCTACTACGATAACCGCAGCAAAGGCGAGGTTGATTATCTGATCGACGATTACGACAGCCTTTCCGCTGTTCCCGTTGAGGTGAAGTCCGGCAAGGATTACACCGTTCACAGCGCGCTGAACAACTTTGTGAAAAATGAAGATTATCATGTGAAAAAGGCTTTTGTTCTGTCCAATGCCCGCGAGATCACGACAAATGGAAAGATCACCTATCTGCCGATTTATGATGTGATGTTCTTCCAGAATAATCAGCCTGTTTCACTGCATATTTAGGGACTTGCCGCTATAATATGCATGTATAGTCTGCGAAATGATAATATGGTGTTCTCTCAGTCGAGAATAATAATCATTCAGCGAACAGTCCTTCCGGGCGTGGGATTCTGCGTTTTTGCCTCCAAAGCGCGCATTTTTTCCCGTATCCTGCAAAATCCGTGAATTTTCCCCCGGAAATGTAATTAAATGGAAGAACGTGCTTGACAGGATTGTTTAAAAAATGTATTATATTCGTTGTATACAATTCCGAAGGAGGCATGAATTGTGTCATTTCAATCGTTTGATTCCAGCCTGGAAAGCCGTCCCATCCGGGATATTGCTTACGAGCAGTTAAAGCACGCCATTATCACCGGCCAGATCAGCGCCGGTTCCCGCATCGTGGAAACGGTGTACGCGGAGCAGCTGCACATCAGCCGCACACCCCTGCGGGAAGCCCTGCGCCGTTTGGAGCGGGACGGGCTGGTGGAATACGTGCTGCACCGGGGCGTGGTGGTGCGCGCTTTTACCATCGAAGATATCGATGAAATTTTCACCATCCGCAACGCCATGATGATGCTGATTCTGCCCTCCATCGTGAAAAACGTGACGGAGGAAAAGATTCAGGAGCTGCGGGACATATTAAAGCAGATGGACGTGGAATACGAGCGGGCCGACGCCGACGCCCTAGCCATTTCCAACCGGCTGTTCCACGGCACCATGGAGCATATTTCCGATAAAATCCGCATCCTGCGGGTGATCGACAGCCAGGAAGAATACATCAAGCGCTTCCAGGCCACCACCATCGCCTCCGTCGTGCGGCGCACCAATGCCCACCAGGAGCATCACGACATGGTGGACCTGCTGGAAAACCGCGATCTGGAAGGGCTGAAAGCCTTGTTCCACCATCATTTCGAGGAAAGCAGGGAAACCTGCCTGGCCGCCGTGCGCGCCAAAAAGCTGATCGAGATCAACGAATAAGTTTTTTCGTTATAGGAGAAAGCTATGCAGTCATTGAAGATGCAGATTCTGGAAATCCTGTCCGAGGATTGCCGCACGCCCCTGGAGCGCATCGCCGTGATGACCGGCGCGGAGCTTGTTCAGGTGGCCGAAGCCGTTGAAGAACTGGAACGGGATCGGGTGATCCTGCAATACTCCCCCGTGATCAACTGGGACCGCACCGAAAAAGAACGGGTGGAGGCCCTGATCGAGGTCAAGGTCACCCCCCAGCGGGATATGGGCTTTGACGCCATTGCGGGCCGCATTTACCGGTTCGACGAAGTAAAAAGCGTGTTCCTCATGAGCGGCAGCTACGATTTGCTGGTGCTGGTGGAAGCCCGAACGCTGAAAGAGCTGGCCCTGTTCGTTTCCGAAAAGCTGAGTCCCCTGGAATCCGTCACCGGCACCAGCACCAGCTTCGTGCTGAAGCGCTACAAGCAGGACGGCGTGATTTTCGTGGGCGAATCCGTTGACAGGCGAATGGCGGTGTCGCCGTGAGCAGTTTTATCAATCCCCGGGTGGCCCAGGTGCCCCCCAGCGGCATCCGCCGGTTTTTCGATATCGCGGGCACCATGAAGGACGCCATCTCCTTGGGCGTGGGCGAACCGGATTTTGTGACGCCCTATCACATCCGTTCCGCCGCCATGGACAGTATTTTGGACGGCGAAACCCAGTATACCCCCAACCGGGGCCTGCTTGCCCTGCGGCAGGAAATTGCGGATTACCTTGTGGAACGTTTTCAGGTGTCCTACGACCCCGAAAAAGAAATCGTGGTCACGGTTGGGGCCAGCGAGGCCATCGACCTGGCCCTGCGGGTGTGCCTGCGGCCGGGGGACGAAGTGATCCTGCCCGACCCCGGCTACGTCAGCTACGCCCCCTGCGTCACCTTCGCGGGCGGCACGCCGGTGCCGGTGCCCACTAAGGCGGAGGACGAATTCCGCATCACGGCGGAGGAAATCGAAGCGGCGGTGACGGACAAAACCCGCGCCCTGATTTTCCCCTACCCCAACAACCCCACCGGCGCGGTGATGAACAGGCAGCAGATGCAGGAAATCGCCGCTGTGGTGGAAAAGCATGATCTGCTGGTGATCAGCGATGAGATTTACGCCGAGCTGACCTACTCCGACAATGAAAGCGAAGGGGAGAAAATCGCTTTTTCCGCCCTACCCGGCATGAAAGAGCGCACGGTGCTCATCAACGGTTTTTCCAAGGCCTTCGCCATGACAGGCTGGCGGCTGGGTTACGCCTGCGGGCCCCAGGATTTCCTGTATGAAATGAACAAAATCCACCAGTACGCCATCATGTGCGCCCCCCGTCAGGCCCAG
>CACWWM010000292.1 GCA_902764565.1 uncultured Eubacteriales bacterium | reverse complement strand
GGGGGCGAGCAGCCATGCGCATCGGTTTCGATCATGACAAATACACGGCCATGCAGTCGCAGCATATCCGGGAGAGAATCGACGAATTTGGGGGCAAGCTGTACCTGGAGCTGGGCGGCAAGCTGTTTGACGATTATCACGCTTCCCGGGTGCTGCCGGGTTTCAGGCCGGACAGCAAAATGTCCATGCTGCTGAATTTGAAGGATCAGGCGGAGCTGGTGATCGCCATCAACGCCGACGACATCGAAAAAAGCAAGGTGCGGGGCGACCTGGGCATCACCTACGACGCCGACGTGCTGCGCCTGATCGATTCCTTCCGGGGCATCGGCCTGTATGTGGGAAGCGTGGTCATGACCCGGTGGCAGGAGCAGCGGGCCGCGGTGCATTTCAAGCAGCATCTGGAAAGCGTCGGAGTGAAGGTATACCGCCATTTCCCCATTGAAGGCTACCCCTACAGCGTGCAGCACATCGTCAGCGACGAAGGCTTTGGCCGCAACGAATACATTGAAACCTCCCGGCCCCTGGTGCTGGTGACGGCCCCCGGCCCCGGCAGCGGCAAAATGGCCACCTGCCTAAGCCAGCTGTATCAGGAGCATCAGCGGGGCGTGAAGGCGGGCTACGCCAAGTTTGAAACCTTCCCCATCTGGAACCTGCCCCTGACCCATCCGGTCAACGTGGCCTACGAAGCCGCCACCGCCGACCTGGACGACGTGAACATGATCGACCCCTTCCACCTGGAAGCCTACGGCGTGACCACGGTGAATTACAACCGGGACATCGAGATTTTCCCGGTGCTCAACGCCCTGTTTGAACATATCTACGGCGAATCGCCCTATAAATCCCCCACGGACATGGGGGTAAACATGATCAAGGCCTGCATCATCGACGACGACGTCTGCCGCGCCGCCGCCCGGCAGGAGATCATCCGCCGGTATTATTCCGCCCAGTGCGCCCTGCGCCAGGGCAAGGCGGAAGCCGCCGAGGTGCAGAAGTTAGAGCTGCTGATGCGCAAAATGGGCCTGACCGACGACGAGCGCCCCGTCATCGCCGCCGCCCGCCGCCGCGCCAACGAAACCGGCGCGCCCGCCCTGGCCATCCAGCTTCCGGACGGGCAGATCATCACCGGCAAAACCAGCGATTTGATGGGCCCCGCCGCCGCCGCCGTGCTGAACGCGGCCAAGGCGCTGGGCGGCATCGAGAAAAAGGCGCACCTCATTTCCCCCTCCGTGATCGAGCCCATCCAAACCCTGAAATGCGATTATCTGGGCAATCACAACCCCCGGCTGCATTCCGACGAGATCCTGCTGGCCCTTTCCATCTGCGCCGCAACGGATCCCGCCGCCGCCAACGTGATGAGCCAGCTCAAAAAATTAGCGGGCTGCGAAGCCCATTCCACCGTGCTGCTCTCCCCCGTGGATGAAAATATTTTCCGCCGCCTGAAAATCAACCTGACCTGCGATCCCCATTACCAGACGCAGAAGCTCTATCATCCGTGAGGATGCGGAATGGAGAGTTAAAAGTTGAGAGTTGAGCGTTGAGATCATAGAACGTATCACAATATAAATCTCAGCTCTCCGCTCTCAACGCTCCACTCTTTTCTCCGTCAATTCCTGCCATTTTCCCCGCAAAAGCCTCCCCTTTTCCGCAAAAAATGATTGTCAGAGGGGGGGCTTTATGCTATAATCGGAAAGGTGACATAGAATTTGAGCAAGGATGGAGGCACTATGTACAAACTGCTGCTGGTAACAGACCGGGATGACCTGCTCACGCTGTTCCGTGATCAGATTCCCTGGCAGAACCTGAACTGCCGCGCGCCCTACATGGCGTCCTCTCCCCAGGAAGCCATCGATCTGCTCAACAGCAAGGCCATCGACGCGGTGGGTTATCGTTTTTTTGACGTGGACGGCATGCCGCTCACCAAATTCCTGCGCTACGGGCGGCCCAGCCTGCCCATTTTCCAGGTCTGCTTAGACTGCGCCGAGCAGCAGACCGCCCTGCGCCAGACCGTGTCCGTGCTGGACCGGCTGCACGCCGATTACGCCGACGAATATTATGACGAAGAGGCCATGCTCACCATCCAGCGGGACGAGCTGATGCACGATCTGCTGGCCGGAAACGTGCGGGATTGGGACGGCCTGCAGCGGGAATTGAAGCTGGTTCGTTCCCATGTGAGCTTAGACGAGCCCTGCGTTCTGTACGAAATCGACATGCCCCAGGGCGACGCCTACCTGGCCGAGCATCGGGGCCACGCCCAGCAGCGGCTGGAAAGCGCCCTGCGCAATAATTTCTTTGGCCGCTACGTGGAAGGCATTTATTACGCCGTAGCGGTGCTCACCCCCCGGCACATCCGCATCGTGTGCATGCCCATGCACGGCCAGAAGCCCGAAACGCCGGAGCAGCTGGGCCGCCGCACCGACGCGCACATTCAGGACAGCATCCAGAAAATCAAGGATTACCTTGATCTTGATATGATGGTCACCCAGTCCGCTTGGCTGACCAGCGTGAAAGATTTGCTGCGCGACGCGCAGGAAGCATGATAAGGAGGAACCGATATGGGACTTTTTGATGTATTTACCAGCCAGCTTGTGGACGTGATCGAATGGAAGGACGATTCCAGCGATACCATGGTTTTCCGCTATGACCGCAACGGCAAGGAAATCATGAACGGCGCGCAGCTGACCGTGCGCGAAAGCCAGGTAGCCATCATGGTGAACGAGGGCGAATTGGCCGACGTGTTCGGCCCCGGCCGGTATGAGCTGAAAACCCAGAACATGCCCATCCTCACCGCCCTCAAATCCTGGAAATACGGCTTCAACTCCCCCTTCAAGGCGGAAGTGTACTTCGTGAACACCAAGCAGTTCCTGGATCAGAAGTGGGGCACCAGCAATCCCGTCATGATGCGGGACGCCGAATTCGGCATGGTGCGCCTGCGCGCCCACGGCATCTACTCCTTCCGGGTGTCCGATCCTGTGGTCTTCCTGAAGGAAGCCTTCGGCACCAACGCCTATATGAGCGTGGAGGGCGTCACCGGCCAGATCAAGCGCACCCTGGTTTCCGGCCTTTCCGACGCCATCGCCCAGAGCAAAATCCCCGCCCTGGATCTGGCCGCCAACTATGACGAGCTGGGCCAGTACGCCCTGCAGACCCTGTCCGCCCGCATCGGGAACCTGGGCCTGAAGCTGGAAACCTTCGTGATCGAAAACATCTCCCTGCCCGACGAAGTGGAAAAGGCCATGGACCGCCGCACCTCCATGGGCGTGGTGGGCGACCTGAACAAATACACCCAGTTCCAGGCCGCCGAGGCCATCCGGGACGCCGCCAACAACCCCAACGGCATGGCGGGCCTGGGCGCTACCATGGGCATGGGCGCCATGATGGCCCAGACCATGCAGGGCGCGCTCAATCCCCAGGCTGCCGCCCGCCCCAGCAGGCCGCCGCGCCCGCGGGCGAAACCAAGTTCTGCTCCGAATGCGGCAGCCGCATCCCCCGCGCCGCCAAGTTCTGCCCCGAATGCGGCGCGAAGCAGGCTTAATCCTTCAGCATCATCAGAGCGCCGGAAGCGATTTCCGGCGCTCTTGTTGTATTGCAGCGCTCATATGCTCAGCAGCGTAATACTGACCACCGCGATTACCACGCCCGCCACTTTTTTGGGGTCGGGTTTTTCGCGGAACAGCGTTACCGCGTACAGGAAGGACAGCAGCAGCACCCCGCCGTTTTCCACGGTGTAGAGCACCACGGAATTGACCCGGGGGATCACCGCCACCAGGCCGTTGACGGCCAGTCCGGCGCTGAGCAGGCAGGCGATCAGGGGCGGCAGGCTGCGTTTATTCTGGCGGAAGGCTTGCAAAGTGTTGCCTTTTTCCGCAATCGCCAATTGGACCAGCGCGGCGAGGCCCATGAGGCCGAAAGTGAGCATGATCATTTCGGCGCTTTCGTTTTCGCAGGCCACGGACTGCATTTTCAGAAACACGCTGTACAGGCCGTTGCACAAAAACAGCAAGGCGCAGAACAGATAGAACCCCCGC
>CACWWM010000291.1 GCA_902764565.1 uncultured Eubacteriales bacterium | reverse complement strand
CGATGGGGATCAAAGCGGCAGATACAGCGTCCGATACCGTTTCCGGAAAGCTTTCCGGGGGAAAGCCGTTCCCACGGCGCCGGGGTTTTCTTAACACCCTCCTTCGTTTCTGAAGAATCGGTAAAAACAGCGCATAGACAGATGAAACGGATAACGGATGCTTTCACCTGCAAATGCGTTCAAGTTTATTTTATTGTACCGGATAAGGCAAAGCTGTACTAATCGAATATGTGTAAACGCTTCTCAGATATTGCGGTTTTTATCGGGCACAGAAACGGTAATTCAGGGGGATTTCCACATAAGTGGGCGGTAATTCGCCGTCTTTTGCAGAAATTGCCCAAAAATGAAACAAAAAAAGAACAATTTTTGAAAGAATCAGCGCGGGTTCTCCTGCTTCTTTTCCTGCTGGGCGTCCTGCGCTGAATAAATCTGGGCTTTCCTGGCATTTTGCTTCAGCTTGCGGTACTGGGTAGGCGTGACCCCCTCGTGCTGCTTGAACACCCGGTTGAAGGTGGCGATGGAGCCGAAGCCGGAACGGAGCGCCACTTCCGTCACCGGCACGTCCATTTCCGCCAGCAATTGGCGGCAGAGCATCATGCGCTGCTGCATATAAAACTCATAGAAGCTCATGCCGGAATACTCCTTGAAAATGCGGACGAAATGATACTTGCTGTACCCGGAATGGGCGGCGATGGATTCCAGGGTGATTTTTTCGCTGCAATGGGCGGCAATGTAGGCGTACACGTCCAGAAACGCTTCGCTCATCTGATGGCGGCGCTCCCCCTGGTTCTCGTCCTTGCGCTGCAGCAGCCAGCGCCCCAAGCGGATCAAAAACAGATGCATCCAGGCAACCACGGCGCCTTTGGCCAGCAGGTCCCGGCTTTCGTGTTCCCGGATGGCCTGCCACAGGCATTCCTTGGCGGTTTCCAGCATGTCCGCTTCCCGATCCACGCGCAGATGGATGCAGGGGTAAAAACAATGCTGGATATGATCGATGCCCTCGATGAAGTTGGTTGCTTCCTGATCCAGCATGAAAATATACCGCTGTCCCGTTTCCGGGGCAAACAGCTCGTGCACCACGCCCGGGGGAATCAGGAAAATTTCGCCGGGCAGGATGTCATAGGTCACATTATCCACCACTGCCGAATAGCCTTCCACCACCGGCATGATGATTTCATACTGCCGGTGCCAGTGGGGCGGATAGTCGTCCGCCTCGTGATTGGGATAAATGCGGATCAGCGACTGGTCGTGGCGATCCAATTGCCGCAGGCTTGCAAATGCTTTTTCCATCCTTTTTTCCCCTGTGCCGTCTTTCTTCCGGTATGCTTACCGGGCGGGTATCCTGTTTCTGATTTCATTATATCTGCCGCAGGATGATTGTCAAGGCGAAAAAACAGGCATTGCCTTTCCTTCCTTCATATTATATAATAAATACAATCATCAAACACAGTCGACTGCTGGAGGTGGCTTTATGCTGGTTCGTATCACGCCGGAAGAAGCGGGCGTCCGCCGGGAAGGGATTTTGCGCTTTTTGAACGAAATGAAGGAAAAACACCTGCACATGCACGATATGATGATGCTGCGGCACGGCAAGGTGTTCTATGAAGCGTCCTTCGCTCCCTGGAACCAGAACAACCTGCACATGCTGTTTTCTTTGAGCAAGAGCTTCACCTCCACGGCGGTGGGGTTCGCGGTGCAGGACGGGCTTTTATCCCTGACCGATAAGCTGGTGGACTTTTTCCCGGAGCATCTGCCCGCCGGGCCCTGCGAGAATATGCGGAAGATCACGGTGAAGCACCTGCTCACCATGAACACCGGCCACAGCGTGGAGCCGACCCACCGCGACGAAAACTGGGAAAAAGCGTTCCTGCGCAGCTATGTGGAGCATGAGCCGGGCACGTATTTCCTTTATAATACCTTCGGCACCTTTATGCTCTCCGCCATCGTGCAGAAGGTCACCGGCAAAAAACTGCTGGCTTACCTGCGGGAAAAGCTCATGGACCCCCTGGGCATGAGCCCGGACATCTGGACGGAGGAATCCCCCTCTGGCGTTGCTACCGGCGGCTATGGCCTGAACGTGCGGGTGGAGGATATCGCCAAGCTGGGCCAGTTCTATTTGCAGCGGGGCAGGTGGGAAGGAAAGCAGCTGCTCAATGAACAGTGGATCATGGACGCGCAGACCGCCTGGTCGGACAATTCCCGCAACGGGCTCGATTCCGACTGGGGCCAGGGCTACGGCTATCAGTTCTGGATGTGCATGCCCAGGCACGTGTTCCGGGGCGACGGCGCTTTCGGCCAGTACTGCATCGTCATGCCGGATCAGGATATGGTCATCGCCATCAACAGCGGCGTGGAGGATATGGGCGCGGTGATGAAATCCATCTGGGAAAACATCCTGCCCGGCGTGGACGCCCCCTGCGGCGCCGGCGCTGAAAAAATCGATCTTCCTTCCTCCTTCGTCACCGCCGCCCGATGGGAGGATATGGGCAGGGAAGTGTCCGCCCCCGTGCCGGAGGACGAATGGCTTGGCAAATACGTTTTGCAGCCGGGCAACGGCCTGGCCGAAACCATTGAGATTCAAAAGGACAAGGTGCTGCTGGACGGCTGCGAAATGCCCCTTTGCCTGGACAAGTGGACGCCCTTCGCCTGGAAAGCGAAGGAAAACGAGGGCACCCTGGAGCACGCCATTGTCCGCGTGATGGAACGCGCCGCCGCCCGGGCCGCCCGGCGGGAAGACGCGCTGATCCTGCACGCCTGCTTTGTGAACACGCCTTTTGAAGTCGTGCTGAAGCTGACCTTCACCGCCCACGGCATCCGCGTCCACAGCCGCCAAAACGTGGGCTTTGACGGCACGGAAAACGACGTAGTGGGGTATAAAGTATAATGGAAATCAAAACCGCGGAATTTGTCACCAGCATGAGCGTTTACGCTGCGCCCGATCCCGCCCTGCCCCAGATTGCCGTGGCGGGGAAAAGCAACGTGGGCAAATCCAGCCTGATCAACAGCCTGTGCCGCCGCAAGGCCCTGGCCAAAACCAGCGCCACCCCCGGGAAAACCCGGCTGATCAACCTGTTTCTGCTCAACGGCAGCTTCCATTTGGTGGATCTGCCGGGCTACGGCTTCGCCAAGGTGGATAAGCAGGAAAAGCTGCGCTGGGGCGGCATGATGGAAAAATATTTCCGGGAAACCGGGGAACTGCGCCTGACCCTGCATCTGGTGGATATCCGCCACGAGCCCACCCAGGACGACGTGCAGATGAACGCTTTCCTGCGGGCTTCGGGCCAGCCCTTCTTAGTGGTCGCCACCAAGGCGGACAAAATTTCCCGGGGGGCGCGGATGAAAAACCTGGCGCCCATCTGCCGGGCTTTGCAGGTGCAGCCCTGGCAGGTGATCTGCTATTCCTCCGAAACGGGGGACGGCCGGGACGCCCTGCTGGACGCCCTGGAAAAAGCGCTGGCCGAATCGGAAGAAACAACAGAGAATTAAGGGAATCCGCCGGATAAAAAACCGGCGGTTTTTTTGTGCGCCGCCGGGCGCACGAA
>CACWWM010000290.1 GCA_902764565.1 uncultured Eubacteriales bacterium | reverse complement strand
AAAATCGTTCTGAATCCGGGCAATGATTTTCACGCCTTATTCCTCCGCCACCTGGGCCAGATATGCCGCGAATTCGTCCGTCAGGCCCAAATCCCACAGCACGGAGCAGCACATGTATTTGAGCCGCGCGTCCCGGGCGCCCACGAAAGCGTTCACCGTGTCCTCCACGGAAATGCCGATGTCGGAGGGCTTCACGGGCATGCCGGTGCTTTTCATCAGGGCAAGCAGCGCCTTTTCGTCGGGCAGTTCTTCGTTCACGGCGGCCAAAATGCCGTCCCAATGGGCCAGGATGCGGTTCAGCCGTTCTTCGTGGGCGGCGGGGTCGTTCTTTTGGCCCTTGCGTTCCATTTCGATGATTTCCGGGGCGGTCTTGCCGAAAATGCGCCGGATCTGCGCTTCCCATTTTTCGGGGGTCATGGCCTGCCACCAGGCTTCCGCCTGGGCCCGGTTGGGGGTGATTTCCCGGAATTTGCGGTACAGCTTCAGCATCATGGCCGTGCCGATGCCCACCTGGATGCCGTGCAGGTCGTAGGGCTGATTCCGTTCCAGGGCCATCATTTCCCACATGTGGCTGAAATAATGCTCCGTGCCGGAGGCGGGGCGGGAGATTTCCGCGTAAGCCATGGCCACGCCGGAGATCACCAGGCCTTCGGCGATGGACTGAATAGCCTCGGGCTTTCTGTCCGGGATGCCCGCCGCCGCGTCCGTCACGCGCTTGAGCGCCGCCCGCATGAGCGCGGCCACGGCTTCGCAGTAATATTCGCCGGTGACGATGTGGCTCATGCGCCATTCGCACAGGGCCACGTATTTGGCCAGCATATCCCCAAGGCCCGCCCACAGCATGCGCATGGGGGCCCGGGCCAGAATATCGGTGTCCAGCAGGATGCCCTTGGGCACCCGATTGAACAGGGTCATTTTCACATGATTGATTTCCATGGAGGCGGCGTTGGAGGCGTAGCCGTCCATGCTGGGGGCGGTGCCGACGATGGCGCTCTTTTTGCCCAGGGCGTTGCCCACCACCTTGCAGATATCGTTGATCACGCCGCTGCCCACGCCCAAAATCAAATCGCAGGCGGGATCGTAATGCATGATCAGGCTGCCCACTTCCCACTCGCCGGGGGCGATCTTCTGCCCGGCGCAGGGGATCACGTACAGCTGATGCGGTATGCCCGCCGCCGTCAGCAATTCGTCCACCCGTTTTCCGGCGGCCTCATAGGTGTTTTGGTCGCACACGACGAAGGGCTTTCCGCACTTTAAGGCCCGCACCATGTCCGGCGTTTTCACGATGGCCCCCGGCCCGATTTCCAGAAAATCCATGGCGCAGGCGTGATGCTTCCCGCATGCGCAGTCGTACCCCTCCGGGCGCACCAGTTCCTGCAAGGTCATTTCGTCAAAACGGAGCATTGCCGCCGCCTCCCTGATTTCATTTCAAAAAAATTATACCATATCCGCCCGCTCCGTCAAGGAAAATAAAAGCGGAGCGGCCGACGCAAACAGAGCGCAAAATCTGCATAAGAAATCGACATAAATTGTTTTGCGTTTTCCTTGCTTTTTTGGCTTTTTTCAATTAAAATAAAGCTAATCGTTTCCCCAGGATTTTTTACGAAGGGAGCAGGATGAATTTGCAATATCTGATTGGCGTGGATTTGGGCACCTCGGGTACCAAAACCGTACTGTTTGACGTACACGGCAAAGAAATCGCCTCCGCCCTGGAGGAATATCCGCTGTATCAGCCCTATAACGGCTGGGCGGAGCAGGAGCCGGAGGACTGGTGGAACGCGGCGGTGAACACCATCAAGGCCGTAATCGCCAAGAGCCAGGTGAACCCCAAGGACATCGCGGGCCTGTCCCTGTCCGGGCAGATGCACGGTCTGGTGCTGACGGACGATAACGGCAGCGCCCTGGGCCGCTCCATCATCTGGTGCGATAACCGCACCATCGAAAGCTGCGAAGAATTCACCCGCCTGGTGGGCGGCAGGGAACGCCTGATCCAGATCAGCGCCAATCCCGCCCTGACCGGCTTCACCGCCGGGAAAATCCTGTGGGTGCGCAAGAACCAGCCCGAAATCTGGGAAAAGGCGCGTCACATTCAATTGCCCAAGGATTACGTGCGCTTAAAGCTCACCGGCGTCTACCATATGGAAATGAGCGACGCTTCCGGCACCAACCTGCTGGACGTGCCGCGCCGCTGCTGGAGCGAGGAAATCTGCGAAAAGACCGGCATCCCCATGAGCATGCTGCCGCCCCTGGTGGAGAGCAGCGACGTGGCGGGCTATATCACCGAAGAAGCCGCCAGGCTCACCGGCCTGCCCGTGGGTATGCCCGTGGCCGCCGGGGCCGGCGACAACATGGCCGCCGCCATCGGCACCGGCGTGGTGTGCGAGGGCAAAGCCTTTACCACCATCGGCACCAGCGGCGTGATCTTCGCTCATTCCGATTCCGTGCAGATCGACCCCGCGGGCCGGGTGCACACCTTCTGCGCCGCCGTGCCGGGGGCTTACGTGGTCATGGGCGTGGGCCTGGCCGCCGGGCTTTCCCTCAAGTGGTGCCGGGATAATTTCTTCCAGGCCGAAATCGAAGCGGCCAGGGAAATGGGCACCGATTCCTATGTGCTCATGAATCAGGAAGCGGCCCGCAGCCCCATCGGGGCCAACCGGCTGATCTACCTGCCCTACCTCATGGGCGAGCGCAGCCCCATCCTGGACCCCGAAAGCCGGGGCGTGCTCTTCGGCCTGTCCGCCATGCACACCAAGAAGGACATCGTGCGGGCGGTGATGGAGGGCGTGATGTACTCCCAGTGGCACAACCTGAACGTGCTCCGCGGCATGCACGTGGCCCCCAACGCCATGCTGGCCTGCGGCGGCGGCGCGAAATCCCCCTTCTGGCGGCAGATGATGGCGGATATGTACAATATGCCCGTTTCCACCCTGCAAAACACCGAAGGCCCGGCCCTGGGCGCGGCCATCCTGGCGGGCGTTGGCGCGGGCATCTACAAAGACGTGCCCTCCGCCTGCGCGGAGCTGCTCAAGGAAAGCGAACCCCTCCTGCCCGACGCGGATCGGCACGCGGCCTATGAGCCCTATTTCGAGCTGTATCAGAAGATTTATCTGGACTTAAAGAACGAGTTCCACACGCTTGCCAATTTATCATAAAGTTTGGAGTGTGAAGTGTGGAGAGTGGAGTTCTGTAGCGTTCAATCAAACTCCACACTCCACTCTCCAAACTCCACACTGAAAATACGCGGAGGTTATTTGTATGAAAATCCTGCCTGTATCCGACCCCTCCTTCGCCCCCTACGGCCGCATCGTGGAAGGCTACGACGTGAAGGGCATTTTGAAGGCCCTGGAAGAAACCACCCCCTGCCCCGAGGCGGCATGCCCTTCCAGCTGGGCTGCTGCAACGGCCACAACACCAAGCTCAACTGCCTGGAATATCACCGGGACAGCGAATTCAACCTGGGCACCGAGGATTTCATCCTGCTGCTGGCCAAGCAGGGCGAGATCGAAAACGACGTGCTGGACACCGCTAAGGTGAAAGCCTTCTTCGTGCCCAAGGGCGTGCTGGTGGAGGTGTACGCCACCACCCTGCATTATGCCCCCTGCCACGCCGACCCCGCCAAGGGCTTCCGGGTGCTGGTGGCGCTGCCGCTGAACACCAACACCGATTACCGCCCCGGCACCGGCAAAAACACCCTGGACAAGACCCTCTGGGCCCGGAACAAGTGGCTGCTGGCCCACAAGGACAGCAGCGAAGCCAAGGCGGGCGCTTACGTTGGACTTAAAGGCGAAAACATCGACATCGCCGCCGATGTGCCTTTCTGTTGCTAAATCAATTTGAAAACGGAGGAGATTAAAATGGCTTGCAACATTCCCGAGGTCAAATTAGGTATCGTCGCCGTATCCCGCGACTGCTTCCCCATCAGCCTGTCCATCGCCCGCCGCGAGGCCATCAAAAAGGCTTACAAGGGTGAACTGTACGAGTGCCCCGTCACCGTGGAAAACGAAGCCGACATGCTCAAGGCCGTGGCCGACGTGAAGGCCGCCGAATGCAACGCGCTGGTTGTTTTCCTGGGCAACTTCGGCCCCGAGACCCCCGAAACCCTCATCGCCAAGAACTTTGACGGCCCCTGCATGTTCGTGGCGGCTGCCGAAGGCGACGGCGACCTGATCAACGGCCGCGGCGACGCCTACTGCGGCATGCTGAACTGCTCCTACAACCTGGGCATGCGCCACCTGACGGGCTACATCCCCGAATATCCCGTGGGCACCGCCAATGATATCGCCGCCATGATCGCGGACTTCGTGCCCGTGGCCCGCGCCGTCATCGGGGTAAAGAACCTCAAGATCATCACCTTCGGGCCCCGTCCCCAGGACTTCTTCGCCTGCAACGCCCCCATCAAGGGCCTGTACGAGCTGGGCGTGGAAATCGAAGAAAACAGCGAACTGGATCTGCTTGTGTCCTACAAGTCCCACGCCGGCGACAAGCGCATTCCCGCCATCATGGACGACATGGCCAAGGAAATGGGCGAGGGCAAGTACTATGCCGAAATGCTGGAGCGCATGGCCCAGTTTGAACTGACCCTGCTGGATTGGGCCGATCAGCACAAGGGCGCGCGGAAATACGTCGCCTTCGCCGATAAGTGCTGGCCCGCTTTCCCCGAGCAGTTCGGCTTCGAGCCCTGCTACGTGAACAGCCGCCTGGCCAGCCGGGGCATCCCGGTCGCCTGCGAAGTGGACATCTACGGCGCGCTCTCTGAATACATCGGCGCCTGCGTGTCCGGCGACGCCATCACCCTGCTGGACATCAACAACTCCGTGCCCGCCTCCATGTGGGAAAGCCAGATCAAGGGCAAGTTCGACTATTGCCTCACCGACACCTTCATGGGCTTCCACTGCGGCAACACCCCCTCCTGCAAGATGTGCGACAGCCGTGCCATCAAGTATCAGCTGATCCAGCACCGCCTGCTGGAGCCCGCCGGCAGCGAACCCGACTTCACCCGCGGCACCCTGGAAGGCGACATCGCCCCCGGCGAAATCACCTTCTACCGCCTCCAGTGCGACAGCAACGGCGATCTGCGCTCCTACATCGCCGAGGGCGAAGTGCTGCCCGTGCCCACCACCTCCTTCGGCGGCATCGGCGTGTTCGCCATCAAGGAAATGGGCCGCTTCTACCGTCACGTGCTCATCCAGAAGCGCTATCCGCACCACGGCGCCGTGGCCTTCGGCCATCACGGCAAGGCCCTCTTCGAGGTCTTCAAGTTCCTGGGCGTGAAGGATATCGCTTACAACCAGCCCAAGACCCTGCCCTATCCCACCGAGAATCCCTGGGCGTAATGCATGGGAAAAGTTATCTGGGGGAAACCGCTCTTTGTAGCCAAAGAGCGGTTTCCCCCAGACCCCTTTCCGAGAAAGCTATAGGGGGATGCAGATTATTTCGGCTGTCTGTGCAACAGGCGGTTTTTTTATTTGAACGCGGTTGCATCAAAATGGAAATTAAACTATAATAGAACGCAGAACACAAGGGAGGCGTTTTCATGTTTGATTTTCAGTCTTATTTGCGTTCCATGCTGGCGGAAGGGAAGCAGGCGGGGGCGTTTCCGGCTGCCGCTGCCGCCATTGGCGTGAAGGATCAGGTATTGGCGAAAGCCTTTATCGGGGAAGCGCCCCTGCCGGGGGATAAGCCCGTCAACGAGCATACCCGGTGGGATATGGCGTCCCTGTCCAAGGTGCTGGGGCCCACCATGGTCGCCCTGAAAGCCATCGA